>JBKJTK010000324.1:0-3812 GCA_046590875.1 Chiayiivirga sp. | reverse complement strand
CAGGTGCTGGGCGAACACGTCACGCAGAAAGGTTCGCTGGTCGCGCCGGATCGGTTGCGATTCGACTTCTCGCACCACCAGCCGATTGCGCCCGCGCAGTTGGCAACGATCGAAGCGATCGTGAACACCGAAATCCGTCGCAACGCCGAAGCTGAAGTGCATCACATGGGCATGAAGGAGGCGATCGAATTCGGCGCCATGGCGCTGTTCGGCGAGAAGTACGGGGAACGCGTGCGGGTGCTGAAGATGGGTGGTTTCTCAACCGAGCTCTGCGGCGGCACGCATGTGCGCCACAGCGGCGATATCGGCCTGTTCAAGCTGGTATCCGAAGGCGGTGTGGCCTCGGGTGTACGTCGCATCGAAGCGGTGACGGGGCAGGGCGCGCTCGATTTCATCGCCGATGAAGAGCGGCGCTTGGACACCGTCGCGCAGATGCTCGGAGGCAACGCCGGCGATGTGGTCGAAAAACTCAAGCAGCTGTTCGAGCGGCAGAAGAAACTGGAGAAGGAACTGGAGTCACTCAAAGCCAAGGCTGCTGCGAGCGCCAGCGCCGACCTTGTCGGCCAGGCGCGCGATGTGCACGGCATCCAGGTGATCGCGGCGCGACTCGAAGGACTCGATGCCAAGGCGCTGCGCGACAGCGTCGACCTGCTCAAGCAAAAGCTGGGCGACGCCGTGATCCTGCTGGCTTCAGGCAGCGGCGGCAAGGCCTCGCTGGTCGCGGGCGTGCAGGGCAAGGCGCTGACGAAGGTGAAGGCGGGTGATCTGGTGGGCTACGTGGCCGGACGTATCGGCGGCAAGGGCGGCGGTCGCGCCGACATGGCGCAAGGCGGTGGCGACGATAGCCCCGAACTGGTCATCGCATTGAACGAAGTGCCGGATTGGGTCGCCGAGCGGGTTGGATCGGCCTGAGTGCCCTCGTTCGCGGTGATTGCCTCGGCGCTAACCGAGCAGCCCTTGGCAACGTATGAATTGCGGCCCCGCAGGCGCTTGGTTAGTATGGATCGTAGTGTCATGCGCGCGTAAGGCGCTTGGCGAGGGAATGCCCACGCCGCTGGGGAGCGGCGAGGTCCTATGGGGGAGCGCCGACCGTCAGCGGGCCGGACGCAGGGAGGTGTCGCATGCTGATATTGACGCGTCGCGTTGGCGAAACTCTGATGATTGGTGACCAGGTCACGGTCACTGTGCTCGGGGTCAAGGGGAACCAGGTGCGGATTGGCATCAGCGCACCCAAGGACGTTTCCGTCCACCGCGAGGAAATCTACCAGCGCATCAAGCGCGAAGACCCGGATGCCGCGACCGACAGCGAGACCGGCACAGGATCGACCTGAGCTTGACCGGGGTCTCGGGGTTTACCGCAGACAGGCGAGCCGGTATTCTTGCGCGCCCGGCGTCCAGGCGCTTGGGGTAGCTGTAACCGGAGTGGTGCCCGAGAGGCCGAAGGGGCTCCCCTGCTAAGGGAGTATAGGGTCAAAAGCTCTATCGAGGGTTCGAATCCCTCCCACTCCGCCATAGTCGTCAAAATGCCAATTCGACGAAGTAGCGGCCAAGCTCGGGCGTAGCCTGGATTTCGCCAAGGTGCCGGCGCGAAAGAAGCAGGAAGTTCTGGGCGCGTTCGCAGCGCACTAGCAATGAAGTGACGGCGGGCTACAAGCCGAAGTATCGTCCACTAGACGCGCGCCCCGTGCGGGCGCTGATCAATCTTGATCAAAGTTGCGGCCAACCCTGGACGTCGTCTGTGGTGTTGACCGACAACATTTGGCCGCAACCGAACCGGCGCCGGTGCGAGCCGATCTGCAATGCGCTCACACCGGACGAACCTGCATGCCGGCGGCACCTCCATCCTCGCGCGGGGAATTTCGCCGGAAGCAGATTCATCGATCAAGTCCCGGCGTCGCCCGGGTGTGGAGTTGGTAGCCCTGCGGCGAGACGCTTTGCCATCCACTGCGCGCTTCCACGCCCCGCCCACCACAACGCCAAGGCAGGGACCACCAGCCATTGGAGCAAGGGCGACAAACCGGTGCCAAAGGGCGGCACGAGCGGCATGAGCGTGGAATACGACCAGGTGCCCCGGACCTCCGTATTCAGCCACTCGCTGAAGAGGGTATAAGCGACTCCGAACAGCAGCGTGGCCACTGCCACTCGGCGGGCGCTCCGGATCGGCCAACGCGCGTCGCCGACGAGGATGACCGCGAGTGCCAGCGCGCCAAGCGCGATCACGATGTCGCCGGCCGTGCAGTGCAGCGCGGCCATGACCGCGGCGCGAGGCGTTCCGGTTTCCCACAAGGTGTATAGCGGGAGTTGCGCGACTTCCCAGACCAGATGCGCGGGTATCGCGATCGACACGAACTGCGACACGAACCGGACAACTATGGTTCGTCGCGTTGGAGCGGGCTGCATGTGGACTCCGTCGGTTGGGTTTGACCAGACTGCAGCGCAATCGTGCGCGCCACACCAACCGCGCGCAGGAACGCTAGGCGTCAGGCGCCGGCGCCAGCGTGTCGGCGCGCGGTGGGGAAGAGCGGCGGCAGCTTGCGGTTCATGCGCGCGCATCGACAGCAACGCGCTCGAGATGCTCGGGCACGCGCACGTTCCAGCCAAGCGCTCGGCTGATGCGTGCGCGCAGCACGTCGGCTGCATCCGGTTCGCCGTGGGTGATATAGGTGATGGCAGGCTGGGGTGTTGCTCCACCCATCCACGCCAGGATCTCATCCGCGTCCGCGTGTCCGGAGAGACCGTCCAGCTTGACGACTTCGGCATTGATCGGAATCTCTCGCCCGAACATCCGCAAGTGCCTGGCACCGGCCGCAAGCGTCGCGCCTCGCGTGCCACCCGCCTGGTAGCCCGACAGCAGGATCGCATTGCGTGCATCCGGCCCAAACGCTTCCAGGTGGTGCAAGACGCGGCCGCCGGTCAGCATGCCGCTGGCCGAGATGATGATCATCGGGCCGCGACGCAGGTTGAGCGCCTTCGACTCGTCCATGGTCCGCACCATGGTCGCCAGCTCGTACATGGCCTGGCATTCCGCATCGCTGACGCGATGTTCGTCGTGGTGGCGGTGATAGATGTCGGTGGCCTTGATCGCCATCGGACTGTTGAGATACACGGGAACCGCGGGAATTTCCCCGCGCTGTCGCAGCCTCGCGATATGCAGCATCAACCCCTGTGCCCGCCCGACGGCGAACGCCGGGATCACGATGACGCCACCGCGCGCGACAACGCGGCGGATGATCGGCGCGATCTCCGCCTCCGCGTCCACACGGACGTGTTGCCGATCGCCGTAGGTTGATTCGCATACCAGCACATCGGCGTGTTGCAGCGGTTGTGGTGGACGCATCAACGGATCGTGGGCGCGACCCAGGTCGCCACTGAAGTGCACCGTGATGCCGTCGACCTCCAGACGGATCTGCGCCGCGCCAAGAATGTGGCCGGCAGGCAGGAAGTGAGCACGCAGTCCGTGTCCGAGCTCCAGCGGTTGGCCAAAGTCCTGGACGGCAAACTGCTTGAGCGCTGCTTCGGCATCTTCGGCCGTGTACAGCGGCGTGGGGTTTTCGTGTTTGGAGTAGCCTTTTTTCCTGGCGAACTTGGCCTCCTCCTCCTGCAGATGGCCGCTGTCTGGCAGCAGCAGCGAACACAACTCGCGAGTCGCGGGAGTGCAGATGATCTTGCCGCGAAAACCATTGCGCACTAGCGCAGGGATGTAACCGGAATGATCCAGATGCGCATGCGTCAGCAGCACCGTATCGATGCTTTCCGGCGGCACGGGGAACGGGGCGCGGTTGCGCTCACGCAACTGCTTATAGCCCTGAAAA
>JBKJTK010000515.1:0-8742 GCA_046590875.1 Chiayiivirga sp. | reverse complement strand
GGCGAGGCTGGAACCGCCGAACTTGTGCGCGATCAAGGCGGACGGGAGCGGCACCCGCAAGTCATCCGCGGTGGGCAAGTGGGCGTCAGGAGCAAGCGCGTTCATCTGGGCCTCGGTGGAAGGCTCCGGATCGCGGCGTGGAAGGAGTCGCTGGCGCGGCCCGCATCCTCGTCGAGGTGCGGAGCCGGTCGGTGTTTCAGGACACGACGGCACGCACCACGCGAGGCGTGGGAATAGTCGTCGAAGTGGTCGTGCGGCGGTGCAGCATGGGGCTAGAGAAACCCATCCGCTACGGGGCTGTCAAGCCTCGGATGAGTTGCGGATGAAACCGAGGCGTCGAGTCGGTCTGACCCGAAGACTCATGTCGCCGCCTCCGCGCGGTCCGCTGCAACACTATCGTTAGGCGGCAACCTCCACGTACTCAACCAAGCTGGCTGGTGTAGGAGCCGGCAGACCATCGTCGCGAAGGCAAGGAAGTGTTTTCGCGGAATTGTTAGGCAACGCGCCTCTTACCCCAAGATCTGAGGATTGAGTTGCCACACCGAATAGTTGAGCGCTGTGGCGAAGCTGATCCAGAGCAAGTAAGGAATGAGCAGGGCGCCAGCTAGTGGCCTGATGCGCCAGAAGGCTATGAGTGTTGCAACGACTAGCACCCACAGGAGAACTATGTCGGCGAACGCGAGTGCACCCCGGTGCCAGCCAAAGAAGAGCCAGCTCCACAATGCGTTGACGACAAGTTGCGCCAAGAACAGGCTCAGTGCAGTACCCGCGGCCCGAAACCCTCCGACGCGCCAGACGAGCCATGCCGCGACACCCATAAGAGCGTATAGGGCTGTCCAAACGGGGCCGAAAATATCCGGTGGCGGTGCCCAGCCCGGTTGAACCAGCTCCGTGTAGAACGAAGCGGCCTGTATCGAAGCGGCGCTGCCGATGGCGGCGGCAATGAAGCTAACCGACAGCCATGCGACCAGGCCGATCCATTGCTTGTTCTTTGAAAATTGAGTCACCGAGTCACTCCGTGTGTTGCCTAACGAGGCTGTAGAAAAAGGCGGCACGACGTCGGAGCATTGAAAATGTGGACAAATAACGCTCGCGACAGTTCGATTCTGAGTCCGATTTCGCCCACAAACCGCGATTCATGCGCGTACGCGAGCATCAGCGAGAAAAAATTTCGGGTCACTGACTTTTCCTACAGCCTCAACGACACAGCTCAGCAGCGGCGGGGGCCGAGTGAGCAACGAACCTCGAAAAGCCTACATGCCCCCGCCGTCTGCTGCAGCGCCTGGTTCGGCGTCCGAGCCGTTCGATAGCAAGGGCAAACGCACGAAAAACTCGCTACCCTTACTTGAGCCATTGCTGATTGCTTCCACGCTGCCATCATGCAGTTCGACCAGCCGCCGCACCAGAGCCAGTCCAATTCCGAGTCCGCTGGCGCAGCTGTCGCCAGCGGGATCCACCTGTGTGAAAAGATCGAACACCCGAGAGACCATTTCCTTCGGGATACCTACCCCGTCGTCACGAACTCGGACTGTGACTGTCTTGCTCTCCCTCGACGCCGAGAACCAGATGTGTCCCCCCTCCGGTGTGTACTTGGCGGCGTTGGTGAGCAAGTTCGATACGACTTGGACCAGACGAGTGGGATCACCGCTCACCCACAACGGCTCCGTAAATTGCGCGACTTCCAGATGGTGCTTACGGCTCTCGACAAGGGGTTTCGCCATCTCGACGGCATTGTTAAAAACCGTCCGCAGGTCAACGACCTGGCGATGGAGCATAAGCGTGCCGCACCGGACCCGGGTCAGGTCGAGAAGGTCTTCAATCAAACGGTTCATATGCGCGGTTTGGCGATCGAGCCTGCCCAAGGCTTGCTCGCGAACGATGGTATCGGCTTGAGGTAGTCTCAGGATTTGCGCCACGAGATTGAGTACGCTTAGCGGGGAACGCAGCTCATGTACGACCGCAGACAAGAAGTTGTCCTTCTGCCGGTCGGCTTCTTCCAGTTCGCGGGCCCGCTGCCGTAACTCCTCCTCGAGCCGCCGGTGCGAGGTTGTGTCGCGGATGGTGCTGGCTACGAGAAGCCCCCCTTCGGGCGGCAGCGGGCTAATCGATACATCGATCGGAAATTCGTTACCGTCCTTCCGCAAGCCGAACAGGTCGAGGCCGCGACCCATCGGCCGCGGGTCCGGATCGGCGTTATAGGCACGGGTTTTTTTGACGTGAGAGCCGCGGTACCGCTCCGGCATGAGAATTTCGAGTGGGCGACCGACCAGCTCCTCCCGGCAGTATCCAAACAACTTCTCGGTTTGGCTGTTGAGCTGGACTATCACTCCATCTCTGTCGATGATCACGACCGCGTCGGGCGCGGCTTCGAGGAAGCCATGGAAGAGACGCTCCTGTTGACCGCTCAGGAATTTCGGCCCGCCGGTTGGATCATCAACTTCAATCTGCATCGGGACCACCTCTGTTACGGTCAGCTAACTCGTCCGATCCTGGGTCTGAGAAAATATCGAACCTCAGCACGCCGAACGCCTGAATTAAGCCGAGCCACGAAGCGGCTTCGACGTGAACGAGTAAAAAGGAGACTTCCCGCTCCTGCGGTCGAACCGCTCGGCCTCGAGGGCCATGATGGTGTGGCGACACACCCATCAAACGAAGAGGAAGTCTCCCCATGAACACTATAACCATTGGCGTGGATCTGGCGCAGGAAGTGTTCTCGCTGTGTGTTCTGGACGGCGCCGGACGCGTGGTACAGCGCAGGGAACTGCGGCGGGACGCGTTTGCGGTGTGGTTGGCGCAACAGGTGCCCGACACGGTGATGGCGAGGGAGGCAGGCAGCGGTGCCCATCATTGGGCGCGGCGTTGTCTGGATATCGCCTGATCGCCGCTCAGTTTGTGACGCCGTTCCGCAAGCGTCGTTCGACGAAGAATGATCGCAACGATGCCGAGGCGATCGCGACCGCAGCGCGGCAAGGCAAGGTGCTGGCGGCGATCGCCAACAAACATGCACGCCAACGCTGGGCCATGCTCGCGCGGGGAGAGCTGTATGACGCGGACGCTTGGCTCAAGCACCCGATGCTGCAGCGCCCGGCGAGCACGCGGCGAAAGGTCGCGGGCGCACCCGGATGAAACGAGGTTCAACGCCAGTGCGAACACGGTAGGCAACCGGTCAGACCGGCCCGAAGAGAGCCTGACTAACTTTCCGGCGCCATCCACTGGTTGCGGCTGATCCCCGCGCCAGGGCGACACCGATGAAAGAGAGAGGCCTTCGGGTGCGGTTTTTACCTGGGTCCGGATCCCGCACCAGCATCGCCAGCCAGTCCGCATCGATGTCGCGCGGCAGCACCAGCCGCAGTCCGTCGGCGGCATGCAGCGAGATCTCGCCGCGGTGCCCGGCGCAAACCCTCAACGGCTTCGTCGATACGCTCGATGCGACGACCCGCAACGGGACCAATGCCAGCGGCGTCGCTGACGTCGAAGGCTTCCGCTTCACGGCGGTTCCACCTCGCGTGCGAGCCGGCGCCGAGGCCGAAACGTCACGCAGCCGATAGCGCCAATAGTCGAGCGTCGAAACGTTCAGGCCTCGCGCCGCACACCACGTCCGCCGACTCTGCTCGCTGCGCTCAAACGCTGCCACTCGCCGTGACCACTGTTCGCGCTTGCCCGTCTTCGCCATTGCCGCACTCCGCTTTGAGAGCGCGCGAGCGTGCGGGACCGGGGGCGTGCAATGAAAGGTGGCTGGGCCGGACGCTTACGTTTGAATTCCCTATACTCGCGCACCGCGCGCACCGCCCGCTGTGGCCGCGTGATCGCCGAATCAGCCACGACGCCGAGGCGAAAACCACAAGCCAATCCGATGCGGCCACGATCCCGCAGGCCCGTGCTCGGCCCGCTGTCGGGAATCGGTTAGAAATGGCCGAAAAATGGCCACGGACGGCGAGGCGGCGCGGACCCGCGATGCCAAACTTCCACTCGTGGACGTTCGATCCGCGCCCAAACCGCCGCTTGCGCGACCACCGCATACCCGACAGGCTGGCTGAAAAAGGCGTTTGAATTTCCTATGCTTGACGCGACGGCGGGATGAAGCGCGCGCGGCCGCAACACCGCTTCAACCAGATGCGCCGCGGTCGCCGCCATGCGCTTGGTCGTGCACTAGCGCACCGGTCCCCGTCACGGGCCCTCGAAGCCATTGGCGAACACGGCGTCGGTGTTGGTCGTATTTACCGATACTGCCTGCCAATCGGGGTCAACATCGAACGCTTCGGTATATCTGGTAACGGCAGTACCGTCGGCGTTCATCACATAAATACCGAGACCCTGCTGAACGAACGCGATCTTCGCGCCGTCGGGCGACCATGTGGGCCCAGAATCGTCTCCCGCGTTGTTAGTCAGTCTGGTCTGATTGAGGCCCGAGGCGTCCATTACGTAGAGCTCGGTGTTGGTGTCGCGTGTGCTGGTGAAAACGATTTTTGCCCCATCGGGCGACCACGCTGGATCAGTATCGCGTGCCGAGTTGTTTGTCAGCCTCGTCGGCCCTGTGCCGTCAGAATTAATCACGTAAACTTCTGAATTTCCGACGCGATCGCTCGTAAAAGCGAGCCTCGCGCCATCGGGTGACCAGACGGCCTGGCTGTCCAGATTGGAGCTATCAGAGAGTACAGAAACGTTGCTGCCGTCGGAATTCATTACAAAGATCTTTGGGTTGCTGTTCAGTCTGTTACTGGTGAAGGCAATCCGGGTTCCATCAGGTGACCAGGCGGGGTCCACATCAGTCGCAGAATCATTGGTGAGCCTCACCGGGTTAGTACCGTCGGAATTCATCACGTAAATTTCAAAGTTGCCGTCCCGATTAGTGGCAAACGCGATCCTTGTCCCATCTGGCGACCAGGCTGGTCGAAGATCCGTTGCTATGTGATTTGTAAGTCTCACCTGATTCAAGCCGTCACGATCCATAACGTAGATCTCGAAATTGCTGCCGACAGTGCGACTAGCCGCAAACGCGATCTTGCCATTAAATGCTCCCCGGATATTCACCTGTACTCCGGTGAAATCGGCAGTCCGATTCGCGCTCAGGTTGCTGAACGACAGGCTCTGCGGGCTGAAACTGAAACGCAACTTCGACGGTGTCACCCGGTACGTCCCGCCCGCCGCCAAGTCATTGAAGGAATAGTTGCCGCTGGAGTCCGTCAGGGCTGTGCTCCTCTGCGCGCCCACCTGAAGCGTCATCGTTACGTCGCTCATCCCGCTGCCGCTTCCTTCCGTGACCCGACCGCTAATCGTGTGCCTACCGACCGGCGTTGGAGTTGGAATTGGCGTCGGGGAAGGTGTGTCACTTGCAGGCAGCACGGTTACCGGCATCAGCACGAGACTGGTGCCGTTTCGCACTTCCACTGTGTCCACGCCGCCACTGTCGGCCGTGAGTAAACCCTCCGCACTGACGCGTACGATTTCACTGCCCCTTCGCGCGGAGTAGGTTGTGCCGAGAGAGCTTCCGGTGATGTTTTTGGGCACAAAAGATGGTGTCGTCCAGGGGAACTCTCCCACCACTAGGAGTTGACGCGAAGAATCTATATTCAGGACCAGTTCGCGCGGCTCTGCCCGGATTTCTCTCGGTGAGGACAGCGGACTTTGTATTAGGGAAATATTCGCCGAGTCACCTAGAACAGCCCCAGTAGCGTCTAATGCGAGAGCAACAATATTTATCCTGCCCAGGGGCGCATGAGCGGGAATGTTAAAGCTAACCGTATAAGGCGACGAGATTGGTGCTGTAAATGTTCCAACACCTTCTACGAGGAAGATCATTTTCCGCGGAGAAGCCCCACCGGCAGCCTCCGCCGTGAGGGTGATGGAAGTATTTGCATCGTGGTCGAACGTTGTCCCACTTGAAGGGGAGGTTATTCGAATAGTCTCCGTCCCCGCCGCCGCCGTGGGTGTCGCTGGAGTAATCTTCGATTTTGCACTTTCCCTGGATGCCATGTTACCTACGTTCAGTGAAGGCGCAGGAAAGGCGTCTGAAAAGAGTTCCGCCCTGGAGGAACTGAGTAGCTCGAAGACTCTCTGTTTGATCTCATTAGAATCGGTCTCCGTTATATCCCCAAAAGGCGTTGCCGCATGGATGGTACTGTTCACCAGCGTTGTGCTCGAACCACCGCGAGTGAGACCGCCATACTGGCTCGTCGCGCCAACAATCGTGTCGTTGTCGGGCTGGCCAAATAGAGAGTCGAGGTTAAAGTTGAGGTCGCGCGCAACTATCACGCCAAGAAACTCAAGTGCCGTATAGCTGGCCAGGCCATCCGGATGCCAGGCGGCCACAATGGCGTGGGACTTAACAGCAGTGGGTTGGAGGCGACTGTATGCAACACTACCGGTGCTCAGATCCCTTACTGCTCCCTGGTCGATTGGTTGACCCGCCAAGCTCAATGCACTCGCTACTGATAGATAGGACGCACCAAAGAAAGTGATGATGACGTCGCGATTGTCGTAGAGAAGTTTCGACAGCTGTGACCCCGAGTGCGGCGTGCCAATCGTGATGAGCCGGTGAACCGATCCACGTCTGAAGTTATCCCTCTGGAGATAGTCGGGCTGCTGGATCAGACTGCGTGTCATCAGCCCTCCCATGCTATGGCCGACCACGTCCGCCTGAGTGGCGGCGATTGATCTGGAACGATAGTTGTTCAGCGCATCGGTGATCTGCAGCTTCACCGAGAGAATGCCGGTCTGAATATTCGCCGTCGGATCGAATGTTTGGGCATTTGCGCTCTTATAATCAGCCCGAAAGATTGAATCACGCACGAAGCCCCGGCTCACAAGCGCGTCCCCGAATCTTCCGGTAATCCAAACGTCCGGTTTTGACCAGAGGCCGTGAACTAGGACCACCGGCGGTCTTTCTAACGTTAGTGAAATTACTATCGAACCCGCATCAGGACTGCTGTTGTCGCGGATGCGAACGTCAACCGGCCGCTGCGCGCCTGGGTTGGCGCCGAAGGAGCTTGGGGGGATAAAGACAACCACCACGACAGACTCACCGTTGCCTGTCACTTGTGGGGCTGCAAGAATAGAGGTGGATGCCGCCTCCTCCGACATCAAGAGGGTGTACAGTTTTCCCAAATCACCTGTGCCTTCGAGGTCAAGTCTTAAAATAGAACTCGAACGGATCACGATCAGCAATTTAGACACGCCATCGGCGACCGCACCTCCCCGACTCACATTAATGTCGGCCGCTATGTCCACGTTATTGATGATCTTACCGTCGTCGCCAATGAGACGCGGGTTTGGGTCTACCACCTTGACGGCGGTGGGTGCGCGGCGGAAGAGCAGGTCCCCAGAAGAACCAAAACAGTTAATGTCGCAAGACGTTGCGTTGTCGCCCCAGACGACAAGAGGAGTGCCCGCAAGATCCATGGCCAGCGCCGGAAGGTAAGAGTGGCCGGAACCGGTAGGGGATGAACGAGTTTCAGAGACGTTTACCTGCGTTGAAAAGCTGCGTCCGCCATCACTTGACCGGCGTATGAAGATATCGTTCGACTCGCTCCTGGAGAGCGCCTCCGGACGGGGACCTGACCATGCAACAAGAATTCTGCCGAGACCATCAATCGCGACTGCTGGATCCGTAGCCAGAAATTCCGGCCGCATATTCGAGACGTTGGTCCTGTTTGTCACGACGCCGTTTTCTATTCTGGCATGGTAGATGTTTGATAAAGTGAAGCCCCCCCTCGTATTCTCGTCCTGTTCGTAGATGACGGACACCCGGCCCGCGTTATCAACCGCGATGTCCTGGCCTCCGAAGGTGCTCCCCTGGATATTCTGGCCGATTAGCATTGGGGCGGAGAATGTTTGCCCATCCAGAGATCGGCTATAGAAATATTCAAAGCAGAATTCTGTTTTGCATTCCGTCCACGTGACATGTATCTGGCCGGCCGGAGTGACAGCGATGTTCGAGTTGCTCAGGAAGCCGGGTATAAATAGGTCTCCAATGAAAAATCCCGGATCACGATGGATGGTCACTGGAGTTGAAAAGCTCTGCGTTCTATCCGAAGACGTGCGGATCTTGACTGTATTTGGGGAGTTGGCTCCGCGTGCGGAGGGATCGGTCGTATCGGTCTCGCCCCAGACGACATAAACTTTTTCCGCGCCGTCCACAGCGTCCACAGCGATATTGGTTTCCCAACCTACATCGGTCACGCCGGGAGTGGATACCTGCACCGGCGACGAGAAGCTCTGTCCGCCGTCTCTAGAGCTTACGACGACGATCGATGCCCGTTCGGATGCGGGACGGTCGAAGCAATCTTGCGCCGAACGGCACGGAAGACCGCGAAGGTAAGAGATATAAATCTCTCCCGCGGCGCTCACGGCGAGCGACGGCAATCGCGTCTGTCCCGAGGCAACCGCCCGGACGGCGAAGGTTGCGCCGCCGTCCGTCGAGCGAGCTAGCCTGATTTCTCGTCTTTCAATAACACCGGTAGCCGTGGGGCTACGGGATACTGTTACGTCATAGGCGATGTAGATATCGCCAAAACTGTCCACCGCCATCGATGACCGCAGCGGCGCAAAGTCGCTAGAGACAATTGTCGTGGCGCCGGCGAAGAATTGGCCGCTGGCGCTGACAACCAGGCAGCCAAATATTAGTACCAGCCAAAGCAGATGCTGCAGGCAGCTTCTTAGATTACGGACATGAAGCAATTGTTTGAAGCAATTTTGGGGACGGTGCGAATAAGGCATAGGGATCTCCCTAGTTCTAGCCCGCAT
>JBKJTK010000355.1:0-4101 GCA_046590875.1 Chiayiivirga sp. | reverse complement strand
GATCGAGATGCAGAACGTGGCCGGCGAAGAGGTCACGTTCGGGAAAACACGCAGCATCGACGGCCGCCCCGGCGTCTACTCGGTGGTCTACGAATACATCCAGCGCGAGGAGGGAATCGAGGCCGGAGAACTCGCGTTGCGACTGTTGTGCTCGTTGTTGGCAGCGTCGCTGCAACCGGCCGACAGCGTGCCCGAAAACTGGTCATGGCCGACCGCGCGCGACGAATTCATCCGCTATGCGCAGCGCCGCGCTCTCGGTCCCTCGACCGCCTCCCTGGTGAAGGCCGCCGAGCAGCGCAATATTCCCTGGCTGCGTTTGAACCAGCAGTCGCTGGTGCAGCTCGGACACGGCAAGTACCAGCAGCGGCTGCAGGCCACGGTGACCGGCCGTACTCCGCATATCGCCGTCGAACTCGCCAGCGACAAGGAGGAAACCAACAACATCCTCGGGACGTTGGGCTTGCCGGTGCCGAAGCAGGAACTGGTGCAAAGTGCCGACGGCGCCTGGCGCGCTGCACGCAAGCTCGGCCTGCCGGTGGTGACCAAACCCTACAACGGTAATCACGGGCGCGGCATTTCAATCAAGCTTGGCACCGAAGAAGAAGTGCGCGCCGGTTTCCTCGCTGCGCGCGAGATCTCGCGCTCGGTGATCGTGGAAACCTATCTCAGTGGCGACGACCACCGCCTGCTGGTGGTGAATGGCGAACTGGTCGCGGCCACGCGCCGCACGCCGGGGCATGTGGTGGGCGATGGCCAGAGCACGATCACGCAACTGGTGGAGATTGTGAATCGCGATCCGCGCCGCGGCGTCGGGCACGAGAAAGTGTTGACCCGAATCGAACTCGACGCGCAGGCGACGATGATGATGGCGCGCATGGACTACAGCGCGGATTCGGTGCCACGCGCGGACGAAGTGGTCTTTTTGCGTTCAACGGCAAACCTCTCCACCGGCGGCACCGCGACCGACGTCACCGACATCATCCATCCCGACAACCGCGACATGGCGGTACGCGCCATACGCGCGATCGGTCTGGATGTCGGCGGTGTGGATTTCCTGACGACGAATATCGCGGAGAGCTACAAATCCATCGGCGGCGGAATCTGCGAGGTAAATGCCGCGCCCGGGTTCCGCATGCATGTCGCGCCCTCCGAAGGCACGCCGCGCGACGCGGCCGGTCCGGTGATCGACATGCTGTTCCCGACCGGCACGCCGTCGCAGGTGCCGATCGCGGCAATCACCGGCACCAATGGCAAGACCACGACTGCGCGCATGCTCGCACATATCACCAAAATGGCGGGCTATACGCCGGGTCTTACGACCACGGACGGCGTCTATATCGACGGCCAGCGCACGGTCGAAGGCGACATGACCGGGCCGGTGTCGGCGCGCATGGTGCTGTCGGACCCGCAGATCGACATCGCGATCCTGGAGACCGCACGCGGCGGCCTGTTGCGCGCCGGCATGGGCGTGCCGCACGTGCACGTGGGCGCGGTGCTGAACGTGCAGGCCGATCATCTGGGGCTGAAGGGCATCGACACGCTGGAGCAATTGGCGGAAGTCAAACGGATCGTGGTGGAAGTCGCCACCGACTGCGCTGTGCTCAACGCGGATGATCCGAACGTGCTGAAGATGTCGGGTTACACCGACGCCAAGGTGATCTGCTACGTCACGATGAATCCCTCGCACGCGTTGGTGCGCGAGCATATCCGTGCCGGCGGCCGGGCCTGCGCGCTGGAGGCCGGCGTCAACGGACAGATGATCACGTTGTATGACAAAGGCAGCCACATCCCGTTACTGTGGACGCATCTGATTCCCGCGACGCTGGAAGGCCGCGCGCTACACAACGTGCAGAATGCGATGGTGGCCGCGGCGATGGCGTTCTCGCTCGGGATCAAGCTCGATGCGATCCGCCAGGGCCTGCGCACCTTCGACACCACGTTCTTCCAGGCGCCCGGGCGCATGAACGTGTTCAGCGAGCATCCGTTCAAGGTGTTGTTCGACTACGGTCACAACGCGCACGCGGTCGGGGTGATGGCGGACCTGGCCCAGCGGCTGGATGTCGTGGGCCGCCGCATCGTGGTGCTGGCGGGGCCTGGCGATCGCCGCGACGAGGATCTGGTCGCGATCGCAGACGCGGTGGCCGGTCGCTTCGACCATTACATCTGCCGCCGCGACGACAGCCTGCGGGGTCGCGACGGCGACGAGGTGCCGCTGATCCAGGCGCGCGCACTCAAAGCTCGGGGCGTGAGCGAAGCCGCTATCTCGATCATTCCCGACGAGCAGGAAGCGATCGATGCCGCGTTGCGCATGGGCCAGCCTGGCGACTTGCTGTTGATCTTCGCCGATGCGTTGGTGCGCTCGTGGAAACAGGTGATCAAGTTCCGCCCCGAGGGCGTGACCGAGACGCGAACCTCGTCGCCTGCTCCTGCGACGATCGTCAGTCTCGGTGCGCCGCTGGCCGAGGAAGCCAGCATCACGATGATGGAAGGCGTGATACGCGACGAACGCGGCATCCGCCTGTCGCGGGAGACGGAAGATTAGGGCCCCGCTTGCGCAGGTCGAGAATCCGCCGTTCGAGGATTCGCGTCGCCTCACCGGGCCCAATCTCTACTTCGGCGATGTCGGCGCGGTGCTGGAGCTGATCGATCCTGCCGTCGAAGACGTCTGGCTCGATGCCTGGCGAGCACGCGTCGACGAGGCGCGCGACTTTCTGCATTGGCCCAAAGCCGCCTCGGTCGTGCGTCGGCATGCGCGCGGGGCGGCGTTGGCGCTGGCGGCGCCGCTGGATCAACTGTTCAGCGCCACCGAAGTGAACGAGTGGGCCCTGCTCGTCGCGTTGCCCCCGGCGCGCCAGGTGCGCGCGGCGTTCCATGCACCGGGCCACGCCGCGCCGTGGGATCGCGATTCGGCCGAGCAGACCTTGCGGCGCTACGCTGCGGCCGAGCGTCAGCCGCCGCTGATGGCGCTGGAAGCCGCGGCGCAGGTGCACGCCGTGCGCCTGCTGATCGACGACGAGGAACTCTCCCTGGGCGGCGGTGCGGGGTCCCGAAGCTGGCCGCTTGCCGAGCTGCCCACACCCGACGCATTGGATTGGAACGCGCTGCACGACATCCCGGTCGCCCTCGTCACCGGCTCCAACGGCAAGACCACGACGGTGCGCCTGCTGGCCGCGATGCTGCAGGCGCAAGGCCGGCGCTGTGCCTACAGCTGCACCGATGGCCTGTTCGCCGATGGCGAACGGTTGCGCGGCGGCGATTATTCCGGTCCCGCCGGCGCGCGCGCGGTGCTGCGTCATCCGCACGCCGAGGCGGCCGTACTGGAAACCGCGCGCGGCGGTATCCTGCGGCGCGGCCTGGCGCTCCAGCGTGCGGACGTGGCGGTGGTCACCAATATCAGCGTCGACCATTTCGGCGAGTACGGTATCCACGATCTGGACGGTCTGGCCGACGCCAAGCTGGTCGTCGCGCGCACGCTGCGTTCGCTCGCGGCGCCACTGGTGTTGAATGCGGACGATCCAGTGCTGCGCCGGCGCGCGCCGCGCGACGGCGTGACGCTGGCGTGGTTCGCGCTCGACGATGCGCATGCGGAGCTGCGTGCGCATCGCGCGCAGGGTGGCGCAACCTGCGGCGTCGCCGAGGGCGTGCTGCGATTGCACTGGCGCGGCGCGACGGTGGAGTTGGGTGCCGTCGAACAGATGCCGCTGAGCTTCGCGGGCCGCGCACGGTACAACCTCGCCAATATCGCGGCCGCCAGTCTCGCCGCCGTGGCGATGGGGATCTCCGCGGAGATCATCGCCAACGTGTTGTCGCGCTTCGGTCGCAACCATGCCGACAACCCCGGACGGTTGCAGCACTGGGATCGCGACGGCATCCGCGTTTTCGTCGACTACGCGCACAACGCCGACGGCCTGCGCGGCTTGCTGCAGGTGGCCACCGCGCAACGCGCTGAAGCCGGACGCCTCGGCGTGCTGCTGGGACAGGCCGGCAACCGGGAGGACGCCGACATCCGCGAACTGGCCGCGGTTGCCGCCGAGTTCCGGCCCGACCGGATCGTGTTGAAGGAACTGAGTGGCATGTTGCGCGGCCGCGTCCCCGGGGAGG
>JBKJTK010000311.1:0-3902 GCA_046590875.1 Chiayiivirga sp. | reverse complement strand
ATCGCCGGTGCGGCGCGGCCCGCCACCGGGGCCGGCACCCACGCTGGAAGCCAAACCGGTCGATCACTCCACCATGAAGCACGGCTGAGGAATCCGCATGAAACTGATCAGGACATTGTTGCTGCTCTTGCTCGTCGCGGTTTTCGCGGCAGGCGCGTTCATCTGGCTGGGCGTGTACAACGTCGCAGCCGATGATCCTCACTGGATGGCGACCTACCGACTCATGGAGACGGTGCGCGGCCGCTCGGTCCAGACCCGGGCATCCAAACTGGAGGTGCCTGCGCTCGATGACGCCGCGCTCATCCGCAGCGGCGCGGGCAACTACCACGCCATGTGCGTGGGGTGTCATCTGAGTCCGGGCGCCTCCGACACCGAGCTCAGCCTCGGACTGTATCCGACGCCGCCGACGTGGTCGGAACTGGGCACGACCGATCCGCGCCAGGCCTTCTGGGTCATCAAGCACGGCGTCAAGATGAGCGGCATGCCGGCCTGGGGCAAGAGCATGGACGACCAGTACATCTGGGGCATGGTCGCGTTGCTGCAGCAGTTCCCGCGCATGACCGCGGCCCAGTACGAGGCGCTGATCGCCACGAGTCCCGGACACAGTCATGGCGGCGGCGAAAGCAATGTCCGGGGCGATGCCATGCCCGCCATGCAGCACGCCATGCCAGAGGCTGATGCCGAGCGCTCGTCGTTCGAGCCGGTCGATGACCCGATGCTCCCCGCGGTCGAGCCGCCGGCCGAAGAACACAAAGACGATGGCCATGACCACTGATCATCCCGTGCTGTCCGCATCCACCAACGTCCGTCAACCTCACCCTGCTCACTTGGAGACTCGCATGAAAAACTCGTTGATCGCTCTCGCACTCGTTTCGGTTCTCGCCGCCCCCGGCGTGTTCGCTCACGGCGAGAAGAAGCACGACCCCGCGCAGATGGCCGCCGGTCGCGACACCGCCAAGGCCGTGCTCAGCATTGCCCCGACGGCCGCAGACGCGGTCGCGACGGTGGAGCGTTTTTCCCTCGCGCTAGGTGCGGGCGACATCGAGAAAGCGGCACTCGAGCTCGATCCTGCCGTGCTGATTCTCGAGAGCGGCGGCGTGGAGCGCAGCCGCGACGAGTATCTCGGCGGTCATGCCAAGAGCGATGCGGCCTTTCTCAAGGCCGCCCGTGTGTCGCTCACGCGTCGTACCGCGCAGGCCTCGGGCGATCTGGCCTGGGTCGCGAGCGAAAGCGAGATTCACACGATGAAGGGCAAGGAGATGCTGATGATCACCTCGACCGAGACCATGGTGCTGCGCAAAACGAAACAGGAATGGAAGGTGGTGCACATCCACTGGTCCTCGCGTCGTGCGGGTGGTTCGCACTAGTCCAGCCAGATGACGGGGGGCGCTGCCAGCGAGGTCCGCGCCGGCAGCGCCTGCTGCGCTGGCCATCGTACTGCCGCTTGACTCTGGACCCGGGTCCAGACCGCAGACTGGCCGCTCGCAGGAGATCGGACATGCCATCGATGAGTATTGGTCAGCTCGCAAAAGACGCCGGAGTGGGCGTCGACACGATCCGGTACTACGAGCGTGATGGCCTTTTATCGCCTGCCGGGCGACTGGCGTCGGGTTACCGGCGCTATGGCGTGACGGAACTGAAACGCCTGCGCTTCATCCGCCGCGCCAAGGCACTGGGCTTTTCGCTCGAGGACATCCGCAGCCTGCTGACGCTGAGCGAGCAGCAAAGCGTCGCAGAGGTCAAACGCGCGGCACAGACCAAGCTCACCGATATCGAGCAACGCATCAACGAACTCGAGCGCATCCGTTCCGGCCTGCGCACGCTGATTGCCGCGTGTCCCGGCCACGGTCGTGCCGACGCCTGCCCGATTCTCAATGCGCTCACCTATCAGGAATCCGCATGACCACGCCGACCACGCACTCGCCTCATCATCACGCCCCTTCTTCGGGTCAACCCACCACCGAGGCAGGAGATCTCGACCGGGTCTGCGGCATGACGGTCTCACCTGAGTCACCACATCATGCAATGCACGCGGGACACGATTACTACTTCTGCTCGGCGGGTTGCCGCACGAAATTCGTCGCCCACCCCGCGAAATACTTGGAGCCCGTGGTGGAAACAGCGCCGATGCAGGCGCCAGTGGGCACAAAGTACACCTGCCCGATGCATCCGCAGATCGTGCGAGACGGTGCGGGCACGTGTCCGATCTGCGGCATGGCGCTTGAACCGATGATGCCAAGTCTTGACGACGACGAGAATCCGGAGCTCGCCGATTTCCGCCGGCGCTTCTGGTGGACGTTGCCGCTGTCGGTGATCGTGCTGGCGATTGCGATGTTCGGTCATCAGTTCGGCGGCATCACTCCGACCGTGCGGACGTGGCTGGAGCTGGTGCTTTCCGCGCCTGTCGTGCTGTGGGCGGGTTGGCCGTTCTTTGTGCGCTGGGCGCAGTCGATCGCGAACCGTAGTCCCAACATGTGGACCCTGATTGGCACCGGCGTCGGGGCGGCCTTTGGCTACAGCGTCGTCGCCACGCTGGCGCCTGACCTGTTTCCCGACTCGTTCCGCGAACACGGCCGCGTGAGCGTCTACTTCGAAGCGGCCGCGATCATCGTGTCGCTAACGCTCCTCGGACAGTTGCTGGAGCTCAAGGCCCGGTCGAGTACCTCGGCCGCGATCAGGGCGCTGTTGGGTCTGGCACCCAAGACCGCGCGGCGCTTGCGCGACGATGGCAGCGAGGAAGACATCGAGCTGACCCACGTCCATCTGGGCGATCGACTGCGCGTGCGCCCCGGCGAAAAAGTGCCGGTCGACGGCGAGGTGCTCGAAGGTCGCTCCAGTGTCGACGAATCGATGCTGACCGGCGAACCCATGCCCGTGGAGAAAGCCCCCGGCACCAAGGTCATTGGCGCCACGATCAACGCCACCGGCAGTCTGGTGATCCGCGCCGACAAGATCGGATCCGATACGGTGCTCGCCCAGATCGTGCAACTCGTCGCCCAGGCGCAACGCTCGCGTGCGCCGATGCAGCGCCTCGCCGACAAGGTCAGCTTTTGGTTCGTGCTCGCGGTATTGGGTATCGCACTGGCCACGTTCTTGGTGTGGGGATGGCTTGGCCCGGAGCCCTCGTGGACCTATGCGGTAGTCAACGCAGTAGCGGTGTTGATCATTGCGTGTCCTTGCGCGCTCGGCCTGGCGACGCCGATGTCGATCATGGTCGCGACCGGACGCGCCGCGCAGGCGGGCGTCCTGTTCCGCGATGCCGAGGCGATCGAGCGGCTGCGCACGATTGACACTTTGATCGTCGACAAGACCGGCACCCTGACGCAGGGCAAGCCCGCATTTCGCGAGGTCGTCGCCGTCGAGGGCTTCAGCGCCGATGAAGTGCTGCGACTCGCTGCGAGCCTCGACCAGGGCAGTGAGCATCCGCTGGCAGAAGCGATCGTGGCTGAAGCACGTCGTAGAGATTTGACGCTGGAGACCGCCGCCGAGTTCGAATCGGCCACCGGCATCGGCGTGCGCGGTCGCGTTGGCGCGGTGCGCCTGGCGCTCGGCAACACCGCGCTGATGGACGAAATCGGCGCCGATGTTGGGGCGCTGCGCGAGGCGGCCGAACGCCTGCGGCGAGAGGGTGCGAGCGCGATGTTCCTGGCGGTGGATGGTCGTGCGGCGGGACTGATCGCCGTAGCCGATCCGATCAAGGACAGCACGCCCGAAGCGATCGCGGCACTGCGCGCGGCGGGCCTGCGGATCGTGATGGCCACTGGCGACGGCAAGACCACCGCGGACGCAGTGGCGAAGGTGCTGGGCATCGATGAGGTGTATGGCGAAGTGCGGCCAAAGGACAAGGGCGATCTCGTGGCGCGACTCAAAGCCGAAGGCCGCCGCGTCGCGATGGCCGGCGA
>JBKJTK010000259.1:0-4984 GCA_046590875.1 Chiayiivirga sp. | reverse complement strand
GCCATTCCTGCGCCGCGTCGAACAGGTAGGCGTGACGCGTCATCGCGAAGCAGTAGAACGCCAGGCTGATCGATGGCGAATCGAAGTCGTCGCCAAGCAACGTGCCGATCCGGACCTCGCCGGTATCGAAGCTGTTCGGCTTGAGGGTCTTGCCGCGCAGCGCCGCGAGCGGCTGCAGCACGGCCAGGGTGACCTGAGCTGCATCGGCTACGTCACCTTCAGCACCGCCATGGCCGCGATCGGCAAACCCTATCCGGCGGTGCACACCATGGGCCGTCTGGCACGCAAGCTCGCCGAGCAGCGAAACAACCCCTATTTCCGCCTCTCGGTCTATCAGTACTTCGCCGCCTTCTACCAACATTGGTGCGAACCGCTGAAGGACACGCTGCCCTACCTGGAACAGGGCCTGTCGATGGGCCGCGCCGGCATCAATCCGCTGGCCGCCGGCTACTGCGCGCTGCTGCGCCCAGTCAACAGCTTTGTCATGGGCGCCGCCCTGGACGACGTGGAACTCGAAGCCGAGCAGGGCCTGGCCTTCCTCCAGCGCAGCCGACAGCCGGCCACCGAGGCGATGCTTCGCTGCGGCGTGCTGCAGCCGCTCGCGGCGCTGCGCGGCAAGACCCTCAAGCCGAACAGCTTCGACACAGGCGAGGTCCGGATCGGCACGTTGCTCGGCAACGATTTCGAATCGCCATCGATCAGCCTGGCGTTCTACAGCTTCGCGATGACGCGCCACGCCTACCTGTTCGACGCGGCGCAGGAATGGCGCGAGGCCTCGACCAAGGTGGCGATGATCGGGCGCTTGCTGCCGGACGGACCGACCCTGGTTGAGGCGAGTTTCTTCCGCGCACTGGGTCTGCTCAAGTCCGGTTTCGTCGCGCCCGACGCGTGGCAGAGTGGCCTGGACGAGGCGCAGGCGCTGCTCGATCGCTTCGAGGCCTGGGCCCTTCACGGCCCCGACAACTTCCGGCACAAGGCCCTGCTGATTGCCGCCGAGCTCGCTCGCGTCCGCGGCGACAGCCGCGCGGCGATGGAGCTCTACGCGCGCGCGATCGACGCCGCGGCCGAGTCCGGCTTCGCCCACTGCGAGGCCTTGTCCAACGAGCTGTACGCGCGATTCTGGCTGGAGCAGCAGCAGCGGCAGCTGGCCAGCAACTTCATCCGCGAGGCCTACTTCCACTACCAGCGCTGGGGTGCGGTGGCGAAATGCAAACAGATCGAAGCCCAGTGGCCGCAGATCCTGTTCCGCGCCATCGAGCTGCGGCGCGCAGCGTCGAGCTCCAGCGGCGGGAACTACAGCGGCGTCTCCTCGTCGGTGGGCATGCTCGATCTGCACTCTCTGCTCAAAGCCAGTCGCCTGTTGTCGCAGGAAGTCCAGATCGAGTCGCTGCTGCAAAAGCTGCTCGGCATCGTGCTGGAAAACGCCGGCGCCGAGTACGGGGCGATCGTGCTATGCGAGGACGACAAGCTCACGATCGAGGCCGTGGGCCGCCTCAGCGAGGGCGTGCTGACCGATTACGACCACGTCGGCCGCCGTTTGGCCGACTCACCGGAAGGCGACGCGCTGCGCCTGCCAGGGGAACTGCTCGAGTACGTGCACCTCACCCGCACCTTGCTGGTCATCAACCACCCGGCCGACGACACCCGCTTCGCCCACAGCCCCTACCTGGCGGCGCACCGGCCGAAGTCGGTGCTGGTGCTGCCGGTGCTCAACCAGGGCCGGCTGGTCGCGGTGATCTACGTCGAGAACAACCTGCTCGAGGGCGCCTTCACCGAGCGCCACGTGAAGACACTAGAGCTGCTCGGCGCGCAGGCGGCGATCTCGCTGGTCAACGCGCGCCATGTCGAGGGCCTCGAGCGCAAGGTGACCGAGCGCACCGAGGAACTGCGCCGGATGAGCATGAAGGACGGTCTGACGGGCATCGCCAACCGGCGCAGCTTCGACGAACGGTTGGGCGGCGAGTGGCGGCGCGGCCTGCGTACTGGCAAGGCGCTCAGCCTCATGATGATCGACATCGATCACTTCAAGCTCTTCAACGACCATTACGGCCACGTCGAGGGCGATCGTTGCATTCGCGCCGTGGCGCAAACGCTCGAGCAGGTGGTCAACCGCAGCACCGACCTCGTGGCGCGCTACGGCGGCGAAGAGTTCGCGGTCATCCTGCCCGACACCGACGCCGAAGCCGCGCTGTGGCTGGCCACTGCCTGCCTGGAGGCGATCACCGCGCTCGGCACCGAGCATGCGCACTCGTCGGCCGGCACGCTGGTGAGCATCAGCATCGGCCTGTGCACGATGACAGTGGACGCCGAGTTGGACGCCGAGAAGCTGGTCACCCGCGCCGACCAGGCCCTGTACGAGGCCAAGCGCGCCGGCCGTAACTGCTACCGGCAGTACGCCTGAGGTCGATGGTCCTTTGAACGTTGCCGATCCTTCCCTGAGCAGCCTGCCCTCAGATACTGATGCTGTTCGGGATCTGCGAGGGAAGCTGGAAGGGATAGGGCATCGGACGATTGCGGTTGCGCTTGCGGATCTCGATCTCGATCAATGCCAGTGCATCCTGTAGATCCGCGACCAGCGGTTGCACCGTCGGATCGGTGAAGTAAGGAGTGCGCGGGTTGTGTTCGTAGCGGCCAAAGGTGTCGTACTGCACGGCGCTGAGGAGGAATTCGAACGTGGCGCCGTACAGGGCGATGTCCAGCGGCGGATACCACGGCAGGCAATCATCGATGCTCTCCAGCTTCGTGCTGCGCGTGGGCGAGGCCCGGTACAGGCTGCCGCCTACGCTTGGCACGTAAGACATCAACGGATACTGCGCGTAGTTGACCGAGGCGTGCCGCGGGCCGGCGGTGTACAGGATCAGCGCGATCATCTCGATCATGTAGTCGAGGCTCTCGATGCGCCAGGGCCGCTGCGGATCGTCCGTCGCCGTCAGCCCGCCGAGTCCCTTGAATCCGCAGTACTGCGGCGCCGTCAGCTCCCAGATCCAGCCTTGCAGTTCCGCGTCGTCGCGCACATCGTCATCGTTGCGATAGTAGACACGCAGGTAGGCACCGACGTAGTCCTTGATCGCACGCCATAGCAGCAGGGTGTCGTCGCGGAACGGGAACACCGCCAAGCGGTCCACGGCACGCTGCGCGAACTCGCGCTCAGGAACTTGCTCATCCCAGCGCCAGGCCTGGTGTGCCTGGGTTACCAGTCCGAGACTCGACTCGATGGCGATGCCAACGTTGCAGGCCACCACACCGCCCGGCGTGATGAGACTGTGGATCGCGTCGTCATTGATGTTGATGGTGAAGCGGAAGTGCGGGATCAACAATTTGTGCAGCGGATGGGTCTTGGCCAGCTGGCGATGCATGGCCACGATCATCGGCTCGATGATCAGGTGGGTGTCACCCAGGTGAGCCACCGCTTCGTGCTGGATGGCGCAGCACACATTCACCGTGTACTTGGCCAGGCGCCACTTCAGCCCGTTCGCATCGTTGCCGTTCGCGCAGTCGTTCGGCGTGAAGATCGGCGTGGCCTCCGCATCGAATCGCTGACCAAGCTGGATCGCGATCGGCTGCAGCGCGCCCTGCGGCGGGAAACCTGCCGGCGGTGTGGAACTCCAGCAGAACAGCGCGATCGGTGCCGTGATGTAGCGCTGCTCGCCGTGCAGCGGCTCGGTCTTGGCACCCTCGAGCTGTGCGTAGTCGACGACGCACAGGCGGCCCTCACGCGCGGCCTGCGCCAGGGTGAGCTTTGCGTCGCCTGTCACACGCTGGAGGATGGCGTCGGTCACCGGAAATTTCTGCTGAAGTGCCGACAGGACAGTGGCCTTCGATCCCGGCGTTGCCTCCAACACTACGCCGCGCAACTGCGTGGTATTGAAGCCCGCGATCTGCAGCTGGCCGAAAAACCAATCCTGTTCGCAGGGCGCGCCGTCGGCCGGCATCCACGGCTGTCGCTCGATCGCCAGCGCCGCCGGCTTCGGCATGATGGGGAACAGGGTGGCGTAGTCGTCGATACTCTCGGCGTGCAGATAGGCGCGACCGTGTCCCACGCTCAGCATTTCGTACAGCGTCGACTTCAGGAATGCGGTCGGCCCGGTGGCCAGCATCTCCTTGAACATCCTGTCGAGCCCGCTGATCATCGCCTCGATGTCCTTCGGGATGTTGACCAGTCCCTCCAGTGCCGGCGGCAGCTCGGCGAAGGCCTTCATCAAGGCGTGCAGATCCTCGGCATCGCGGATCGGGTGCAGCGGGCTGAACTCCTTGTCGAACTTCTTCCAGGCTGCGCTGATGTCGCTCATCGCCTGAGTAGGCAGATCGCCTTTCAGCTCCCGCTCGAGAAGCGTCGCGACCACGCTCTTGAAGTTCTCCAACATCGGGCCGAACACTTTCAGCACCTGCGCCTCGTAGTCGAGGCTGAACTTCTCCGCTCCCGGCAAGTCGGCCGACATCGGCACCGACTCGAGATAACTGCGCATGTAGTTGTATTCGGTGCGCGCCATTGCGAGCTGGAAATCGCGCGCCTGGCGCGCTTCGGGCGACACGTGTTGCGGCAGCGTGGGAGGGGCCGAAGCAGCGGAATTGAGCGGCATGTTGGGCCTTGGGCTTGGATCGGACGAATCGGCATGGCATCGAGACACGCGCCATCCATTGGCGCACAAGCTACCGGTTCGCACCGCCCGCGGGCAAGCGCGTGTTTCAGATCGCCGTGGAACCTTGCGCGCCGCAGGGGCATACGCCAACGGAGCGATATTGCAGCTGCCGTGTCCGACGCCGCGCCAGCGAGCGGTCGCAGCGCGCTGCGACCGCTCGCCGAACTTTGCGCCGCGGCCTACTCGAAGCCGTCTCCAAACAACTCGTCGATGAGATTGCCCAGGAGGTCGATGGTGACGGACTGACTGTTACCAGTCGCGGAGTTCTCGAACAGCAGCGTCGCCTGGCTTTCGACCGGTCCGAGCGGGTCGCCGTCGCCGAACAACAAGTAGTTGATCTCGCA
>JBKJTK010000415.1:0-4660 GCA_046590875.1 Chiayiivirga sp. | reverse complement strand
CTCGTGGGTGGGGCCGAAGCAGTACTCGGCCTGCTTGCGATCCTTGATCTTGAGCAACTGGCCGCCGAATTTCTGCCAGCGCCCGGTTTCCTCCCACAACTCACGCGGCTGGATCGCGGGCATCAGCACTTCCAGCGCCCCCGCGAGGTTCATTTCCTCGCGCACCACGGCCTCCACCCGCCGCAGCACACGCAGGCCGAGCGGGCTCCAGGTGTACAGGCCCGCCGCAAGCCTGCGGATCAGTCCAGCCCGCAGCATCAGCTGATGGCTGACGATTTCGGCGTCGGCGGGAGTTTCCTTGCTGGTACTGAGGTGGAACTGCGACAGACGCATTCGGGATTGGGCCAGGGGTAGTGAGCCCGCGATTGTAGCGATGCGCGGCAGGGCTTCCAAATGAAAGGATGCCGCGGGGAGAAGATGGATTTAGAGCGATTCAACGCAGAGGCGCAGCGGACGCGGAGACGCGCAGAAAAGCATAGAGGGCGGATACGCTCGACGTGCTATGACCTCGCGGTGAACAAGCCTCCGATCTTCTACGCGCGTCTCTGCGTCCTCTGCGTCCTCTGCGCCTCTGCGTTGAGGTTTTTGATCCCTAATCGCCCGAGCCGGTAGGCAGCGTGGTCGGGACGATGTTCTGCCTCGGATCAATCCGAATGGCTTGATAGGGACGATCCGGCGGTGGCTGATCGGTGAGCTGGACCACGCCTTGGCCATCTTTCCAGCGGTAGACGACCGGTGCGTAGTCGCGCGAATGGCGGTTGTCGCGCCGCCACTCTGCGGGCAGTGACTCGGGTGAGTACCGCCAGACGTAGCCCGCTGCGGCGGCAACCAAACCCACGCCGCAAAGCAAGCCGATGAGAAACCGGAGCACTAGCCGCAGAAACCAGCGACCAGTTTTTGGGCGTTCTCAATTTCTTTTTGCAGTTGCGCGCCGGACACATCTTCCATGATTCCGTCACCATCAACATCTTTGCGCACGACTGCATTGCTTTGAAGGACTTCCAGATTGGCGCGCGCTTGACGACAGCCGGAAGACAGGTTCTTTTCGTTGGCCGCTGTGGCGTCCGCCTCCGCTTTCGCTGCAGCATCCTCGGGGCTGGGTGCTGTTGCCTCCTTGTCGGCGCTGGCGGTGGTGACCGTGCGCACGTTCAATTTCTCGTACTTGGTTCCTGTCGGCGGCGCGTCGGCGTAGTGGGTGACGCCATTGGCGTCGGTCCACTTGTAGACGTCCTCGGCGGCGGCGGAAGCGATGCAAAGCGCTCCCGCCAGCACGAAGGGCAATGCGCGAAGCAGATGGCGGGGCATGGGGAGGTCTCCGTGACTGAACTTTAGAATCCCTAGGTAGCACTCCGCGGCGGACGTGGCAAGCATCGACCGTGGCACCGTTCAGACGCCGGGCCCGAAGCGTGACCCAGGTCCGGGCAGGCTGCCGACGGATGGCCTGCTAAACTCGCCTCTGTCCGAGCGGCCCTTCTCAATGCCACCTGCCGAAACGCCCACTCCGCGTCCCTCGCGCGGGATTTACCTGCTGCCGAACCTGTTGACCACGGGTGGGTTGTTCGCTGGGTTTTACGCGATCATCGCGGCCTCGGCGGGCCATTACGTCGATGCCTGCATCGCGGTATTCGTGGCCGGTGTGCTGGACGGCCTCGACGGCCGCATCGCACGCCTCACCGGTACCCAGAGCGAATTCGGCATGCAATACGATTCGTTGGCGGACCTCGTCAGCTTCGGCATGGCGCCGGCCCTGGTGATGTACCACTGGTCGCTGTCGAGCCTG
Organism: Chiayiivirga sp.; assembly: GCA_046590875.1. Lineage (GTDB taxonomy): Bacteria > Pseudomonadota > Gammaproteobacteria > Xanthomonadales > Xanthomonadaceae > JALCLA01. The sequence continues at coordinate 2,880 of JBKJTK010000415.1, read as the reverse complement.
AAGTTCCTGGGTCCGGCTTGGGGCAAGGTCGGTTGGGCCGCGGCATTCCTGTACGCCGCCTGCGCCGCGCTGCGACTGGCACGTTTCAACACCCAGGTCGGCGTGATCGACAAGCGCTGGTTCATCGGTCTCGCCAGCCCGGCCGCCGCAGCAGTGATGATGGGCTCTATCTGGGTCATCACCGATCATGGTCGCAGCGGTAGCGAGGTCAAGTTCGTCGCGCTGGTCATCACCGTACTGTCGGCGCTGCTGATGGTGAGCCGGGTGCGCTACACCAGCTTCAAGTCGGTTCCGTTGGCCGATCGGGTGCCCTTCATCACGCTGCTGCTGGCGCTAGGTATTTTCGTGGCGCTGGCGATCGATCCGCCGCACGTGCTGCTCGCAATCGCCGGGCTGTACCTGCTGTCAGGCCCGGCCGTGTGGCTGTGGAACCGCCTGCGTCGTGCGCGCAGTCGTCCGATCCCGCCGTCGCCCGGATGAGCACGTCGGCCGCGCCTTCCGAGGTTTCCCCGCGCGCCGCGCTGACGCTTGATTTTCTGCCGATCCTGGCCGAGATCAGCCAGCAACTGGCGGTCTCGGTCGATCTCGAACGCACACTGCGCGAATCGGTTGGGTACATCACGTCGTATCTCCAGGCCGAGGCCGCCGCGGTGTTCATGGTCGACGCCAACGGCGCGATGCTCGAATGCCGCGCCTGCGTCGGCCCGGTCGATATCCACGGCCTGCGCATCCCCGTCGATCAGGGCATCGTCGGTCGCACCGTGGCGCAGAACGCCTGCCAGATGGTGCGCGATGCGAGCACCGACCCGGATTTCAGCGGCAAAATCGATAGCGCCACGGGCTTCATCACCCGCAGCGTGCTGTGCGCGCCCTTGGCCACCGCGCAAGGCGTGATCGGCGCAATCGAGGTGATCAACAAACGGGATGGCGGCCTGTTCGACGAAGCGGACCGCGACGCGCTGCGGTTGCTGGCTGCACCCACCGCGCTGGCCCTGAACATCGCCCGCATGGCGACGGAGTTGGTGGAACAGAACCGGATCAAGCGCGAACTCACCATGGCGCGGCGGCTGCAGCGCTCGCTGCTGCCCAAGCGCCGTCGCGGCGCCTATCCGTTGCGCGCGCTGAATCTGCCGGCCCGCGAAATCTCGGGTGACTTCTTCGATTTCTTCGAACTGCCCGACGGCCGCATCGCATTCGCGATCGGCGATGTCGCGGGCAAGGGACTCGACGCGTCGTTCCTGATGGTGCGTTGCGCGAGTTTGTTGCGCTGGGCAGGCAAAGAAGGCTTGCGGCCATCAGATTGGGTCGCCCGTATCAATGACGAACTCGGCGAGGCCATCGCGCCCGGCATGTTCGTGTGTCTGGTGGCCGGGCATTACGATCCGGCCAGCAAGCGCGCGGTGTGGGCCAACGCGGGCTTCCCGCCGCTGCTGCGTGTCGATGCCGCGGGCAAGACCGAATTGTTTCCCGCCGAAGGACCGCCGGTCGGCATCCTGCGGCGGATGGATTTTCCCGAGCAGGAAACCACACTGGAACATGCCTCGCTTTACTTGTTCTCCGACGGCGTCACCGACGTGCGCGACGCGAACGGCAAGATGCTCGGGGTCGAGGGCGTCGAAGCCGTGGTGCGCGATCTGGGCTCGCTGCCGCCCGAGCCGCGCCTGCGCGCGCTGGTGCGCGAGCTGCGCAAGCTCACCGTCACCGACGACACCACGTTGATGCTGATCGAGGGCGAAACGCCGCCGGAAGGGCGCGAACAGGTGCTGCTGAATTTCGGTTTCCCGGCGCAGCCGCAGGAGCTCGGCGCCATGCGCCACACGCTGGTCGCCGCGCTGGCGCGGGCCGGCGTCGAGACGGTCTTGCGACAGTCCCTGGTGTTGGCGGTGGACGAGGCCTGCGCCAACGTGATCCGGCACGCCTACGGCGGCCCATGCGAGGCGCGCATCGAACTGCGCCTGTCGCAGGAAGGCCCCGAACTCCGCTTCGAACTGCGTGACTACGCGCCCTGCGTCGATCCGGCTAAAGTGTGCCCGCGCGATCTGGACGAAACCCGGCCGGGCGGACTGGGGATCAATTTCATCGACACGCTGATGGACAGCTGGTCGTTGCAACCGCTGCCGGAAGGCAAAGGCAATCTGCTGTTGATGCGCAAGCGTTTGGCGGAAGACCCGCAGGGCGAGGGTGGTGGGTGAGCTGGACGGAGATCAAGAGCAATGACAGATCAAGAGCAGCGTTGAAAGCTCTTTCATCGCACCGTGCGCCAACCCAATAGTTTGAGGCGAGCATGAAACAGTGCAGTACCGAAACCCAGGGCGAGTGGGCAGTCGTGCGTCTCGGCGGTGAAGTCGACTTGTCCTGGTCGCAACAGGCGCGCCGCGCCGTGCTCGACGCGCTCGGTAAATCGCAGAAGGTCGCGGTGCATCTGGCCGCGGTCAGTTATATCGATTCGTCCGGCATCGCGGCGCTGGTGGAAGGCTTCCAGAATGCGCGCGGCAAGGGACAAACCTTTGTCCTGGTCGAGGTCAGCGATTCGGTGCTGGCGGTGCTCAGGCTGGCGCGGCTCGACAAAGTGTTCGCAATCCGCACGACACTCGCGGACGGCTAGCGCTAACGTGCTGGCCATCCTGCGCCCGCTCGAACGCCTCGGTCGCCGCACGGTGGCGGTGGTGGCAAATCTTGGCTACGCCGGGATGTTGCTGGTCGAGAGCCTGTACTTCGCGCTCTGGGGCTGGCGCATCGGCCAGCCGGTGCGGCTGCGCATGATCTTCGAGCAGATGCGCCAAGTCGGCGTGGACGCCATCCCGATCGTCTGCCTGCTGTCGATGACGATCGGCGTGATGCTCGGCATCCAGTTCATCGCCGCGTTGTCGGAATTCGGTG
>JBKJTK010000323.1:0-9675 GCA_046590875.1 Chiayiivirga sp. | reverse complement strand
CGCGAGCGCCTCGGTGCGCTGGCCCATGTCGTCGAGATTGCCCGCGTAGTTGTCCAGATGTAGCGCCGTCTCGACCGAGTCTTCGCCGAAACGGCTCTGTGCGGCCCGCACGGCCTCGGCAAACAGCGCATCGGCCGCCTTGAAATCGCCCTTGGCGCTTCGCAGCGCGGCCAGGTGCGCGATGCTGTCGATGGTGGCTGGATCGTCGCTCGGCAGTAGCGCACGGCGCAGCTCCAGCGCCTCGCGCAACATGGGCTCGGCCCGCTGGTAGTCGGCTCGCAGCTGCAGGATGTTGCCGACCTGGTCGAGACTGTCCGCGCGGTCGGCGGACGCCCCTTCGGATTGTCGCACCATCAATGCCTCCTCGGCCGGCGCAAGCGCGCGGTCGTAGTGGCCGAGTGCGACATAACTCTCGGCCACGGTGCGGAGCAGCCGCGCGCGCACCAAGGGCTGCAGACGCGTCGCCCCGTGCAGGCGCGCGTTGCCCTGGTCGAGCAGGTCCTGTGCGCTCAAGCTGGCGCCGCGGGCCGCGGTGGGATCGGCGCCCTGGAACAGACCGATCAGGAATTGCGTCGTCTGTTGCGAGACCTCCGCCTCGTGCGCCTTTGCGCGCGCCTCGCGCAACACGAGCACGACACCGATGCTGACAGCCAGAAGCACGGCGACCAGCATTGCCAACGGCCAGCGCCACTGCCACAGCGTCTTGCGCAGACGCTCGAGCCGGCTGCCGATGCCGCTTCGCAGCGGCAGGCCGGCGAGCCAGTCGCCGAGATCGTCGGAGAAAGCGGCGACGCTGGCGTAACGCGCCATTGGCGACGCCGCTGTCGCCTTGTCGAGGATGCGGCCGAGGTCGCCGCGCAAGACGCGCAGTACCGCAGGCGGCGCCGTCTCGGCTCGCGGCCCGGTCGCGAGTTCGCGCAGCACCACGCCAAGCTGATAGATGTCGGTGGCGGTGGTGATCTCGCCGCCTTCGCGCTGTTCTGGCGCGGCATAAGCCGGCGTCCACGCAAGGGTGCGGGTCTGTTGCCTGTCGGTGCCGTCCGCGTCCAGCAGGCGCGCGATACCGAAGTCGAGCAGCTTGGGGTTGCCTTCCGCATCGACCAGCAGGTTGGCCGGCTTGAGATCACGATGCACGATCAAGTTGCGGTGCGCGCACTGCACTGCCTCGCACACCGGCAGGAACAGGCGAACGCGCGCGCGCACATCAAGCTGGCGCGCCTCGCACCAGTCGGTGATGCGCTCGCCGCGCACGTACTCCATCGCTAGCCACGGCCGACCGTCGTCGCCGAAACCGCCATCTACCAGATGCGCGATGTTCGGATGCACCAGCCGCGCGAGGATTTGCCGCTCGCGCAGGAAGCGCCGGTTGAGATCGGGCGTCAGCGCCGATTCGCGCACCAGCTTGAGTGCCACTTGTTGCTCGAAGCCGCCTTCGACGCGCTCGGCGAGATACACCTCGCCCATGCCGCCGCGACCGATGCGGTGCAGCAGCCGGAACGGGCCCAGGCGCGACGGCGGCGCGCTCGCGGGGTCAGCGAGCAGGTCGGTCTCGTCCATCTCGTCCAGCAGATTGTGCAACTCCGCTGCAAGCACAGGATCCTCGGCGCCGATGCGACACAGCTCCGCCCGGCGCTGCCCGAGTTCAATGTCGACCAAGCGGTGGAAGGCCTCGCGCAAACGTGCGAAGCGTTGCGCAGCGGACGGGGTTTCGATGTTCTCCATGTCCACACCTACGCCGTTCGCAGGCAAACCTGACATCGCCTTTCAGGCGTCCAGGCGCTGCCGCAACCAGGCCCTTGCCAGCGCCCAATCGCGATAGACGGTGCGTTCGTCGACCTCCAGCAAAGTCGCTACTTCGCTCACCTCGAGTCCGACGAAGTAACGCAGTTCCACGATCTGCGCCATGCGCGGATCGAGGTCGGCCAGCACCTTCAGCGCCTCGTCGAGTGCCGGCAGGTTGGTGTCGACCTCGATCGGCAAGGCGAGCGCCTCCAGATAGTCGACCCGCTGCCAGTGTCCGCCGCCGCGTTTTTCGCGTTGCTGCGCGCGCGCCCGATCGATCAGGGTCTGCCGCATCAACTTGGCGGCGGTGGTGAACAGATGCTTGCGGTTGCTGATGTCGACTTTTTCCGCCCCCAGCAGGCGCGCGAAAACCTCGTTGACCAGGGCGGTGGGCTGCAGGGTCTCGTGATGCTGGTGCCCGCGCAGCTCGTGCGCGGCCAATTGGCGCAGCTCGGCGTAAACCTGCGGCAGCAGCGTATCCAGCGCCTGAACATCGCCCTCATGCCAGCGCCGTAGCAACTGGGTGACCTCGCCGGGGGGTTCGTTCATTGTACGAGCGGGATTCGGGGCACCGCATCGAGTCTAGCGGATCGGATCGAAGGGCGATGTCAGGTCTGCACGCCGATCGGCGTAAGTCGACAAAACCAGCCTCGGTGGAAACAACGCTATGAATCAAATCCTGCCATTGGCGCTGTTCGCGCTCATCGCGTCGGCGCACGTCCTTACAGCGCACGCCGACGATGCTGTGGTCGGCACCGGCACCGCGGCCAGTTGCACCGAAGCGGCACTGGATGTCGCGCTCGGGCACCTCTATCCGGGCGCGACGTTTCTTGGCGGAAATCTGACTTTCAACTGCGGCCCCGACTTTCCAACCATCTCACTTACCTCCCAGCGAGCGCTGGGTTTCGGCAGCGGCACCGTGATTGATGGGGGCGTCGCCGGGATCACTTTCCACGGGAACAACATCACGCGCTTGTTCACCATTTCGGGAGACCAGAGTCGGGTGGAGTTTCGCAACGTATTGCTGAATTCCGGCAACGCGGGGTCGGGTTCTGGCGGGGCGCTCTATGTTGGCGCGGGTGTGTCGCTGGAACTTCACCGGTCGGTGATCATCAATAGCACCGCCGGTGGCTCGGGCGGTGCGATATTTACCGAAGCCGGAAGCGGACTCACGGTCAATCTGGGTGGAATCACAAACAATCGGGCAAGCAACGGCGGCGGCATTGCCGCCAATGGAGACGTCGCGCTGATTGACACCCGGATCAGCGCCAACCAGGCCACGTTCGATGAAGGCGGAGGCCTCCAGGTCAACTTCGCTACTACCACCGTAGTGGGCACAGTCATCGACAGCAACATGGCGGTTAACGGCGGCGGCATTCTGCAGCGCGGGGGCACGGCCACGATCACGGATTCGGGCATCTTTGGCAACGTCGCGAGTGGCCGCGGCGGTGGAATCTCGACCTACGACAACGCCCGCGTGCGCTTGGAGCGATCCATGCTGACTGTCAACCTCGCCGTCCAAGGCGGCGGACTCTACCTGGGCGGCGTCAATCTGGGTCCGGGCACCGCGGAGCCGGTGCGGGCCAACGACGCCACCGTCGTTGACTCGCGCTTCGAAAGAAATCGGGCGACCGAGGGCGGCGGCGCGTACGTGTTCGGCGTCCCGCCCTTCTTCACCGGCCGTGTCGGCGGGCTCAGCATGAACAACACACCCGTGATCGACAACGTTGCTGATCGCGGTGGCGGTATCTACTCGCAAGGCTTCGTCAACCTCAACAATCTCACGGTGAGCGCCAATCGCGCGATCGAAGGCGCCGGCTTGTATCTCGCTCCAACGCTCGTCGGCACCCTTGCCGTCGCCGACAGTCGTACCGGCGACAACATCATGGTGCGCACCAGGATCGCGGACAATGTGGCCACGGGTTTCGGCGGCGGCGTCTACGCCAACTTCGCGATCTTCGGAGGCCTGGATGTCGTCGTGCAAGGCAACAGCGCGATGCGCGGCGGTGGCGTCGCCTTGGTCAAGACCTCGTTCGCGTATCTCGATCGCATCAGCTTGATCGACAACCGCGCGATTCAGGCGGGCGCTGGCGTGTATATCGAAACTGCCCTGCAGCCCGGCGTGTTGCGCAACAGCACGCTGTCGGGCAATCAGGTGAATTCCGGTGGCCGCGGCGGGCAGATTTATGTCACTACCGACACCGCCGCCTTCCCGTCGGTGCGCAGCCGGCTGGACATCCAGGACAGCACGCTGTTCGGCGGCTCGGCGTCCATTGGCCACAGTGTGTACGTTGAAACCCAGAGCGGCGTCACGTACACGCGCTCGATTCTTGGCGACGCCAATGCGGACGCGTGCGGTTCCGATGGCAATGGCACCATCCAGTCGCTGGGATTCAATGTGCTGCAAGGTTTTTCCTGCCCGTTCGACGCCGCCGGCGATTTCGCCGTATCAACCCAAGCCGATCTGCGCTTGAACCCATTGGCGACCAACGGCGGCTTCATGCCCACACATCTGCCCGCACCCGATAGCGTGGCGGTCGATCGCTACGATTGCCCGCCGCCGGCACCGGGCGATGTTTTGCTCGATCAGCGCCAACAACCACGCCGTATCGATGCCGACAACGACGGCCTTCCGCTGTGCGACGCCGGCGCCGTAGAGCGTCAGTTGATCGAGAGCGGTGGTGGCGCCGGCCCGATCTTTCGCAACGGATTCGAAGGACCATGAAACTGGATGAAGATCCGCCGTACTACGAAGCGCTGCGCGGCACGGTCCGCAACAATATCGTCACCAGCGCGCAGGGCCTGGACAGCGCGGCGTTGTTCTTTGACGTCGCGACCCAGGATTTCTGCGAGTCGCGCTGAGGCCGACTATCGCACTCGGCGTTCGAGCAAGGCTCCGGAAAAAGACTGCGGGTCGTCATCGGGGCGGGCGCTGCGGAAGAAGTTGACGCGCGATTCGAGTTCCGCCAAGCGCTCGCCGGGAGTGAGCGCACCAAACCAGTCGAGCAGACCGACTTCTTCTGGGGTCAAGGGCGAGGCTGAGGTGGCGCGCGACGGCATGGGAAGAGGATAGCAGGGCGCCTCGTAGTGAAGACGGGCACGAGGCGGCGCGCTTCGACGACCGTTCGGAAGCGAGCGCGTGTCAGGTTTGCCCCGATTCAGCGTACGTCCGTGGCAGAGGCCGCATCCCGTCGCCGCCTGGAGTTCCGCATGTCGCGTTCCCTGCTCGTCCTCGCCTGCTTCGTGCTTTCGCCTTGCGTCAGCGCCGCCACCTTCATCATCGACACCTCCAGCGACGACGGCAGTGCGCCGTTCCAGGCCTGCGTTGATGCCACGCCTGCCGACTGCTCGCTTCGCGGCGCGATCACGGCCGCCAACGCCGCTGCGGATGCGGACAGCATCGAGTTCGCCCTGCCCGAATCCGATGCGGGCTATCAAGCCGCCACCGCCCACTGGCGCATCGCACCTGCAACCGCGTTGCCGGACGTCCAGACCGGTCCGCTGACGATTGACGGCTTTACCCAGAACGGCGCCGCGCCGAATACCAATCCACCCCTGTCCCCCATCGTCCACACGCTCAAGATCGAACTGCGTGGCCCCAACTTGAGCAGCGTCAACTGCCTGCAGGCCAATTTCGTCGCGCTGACTGTGCGCGGCCTGGCACTGAACAACTGCAGCGCGGCGATTTTTCTGTTCGAGGTCGGCACGCACGTGGTGGAAGGCAACTACATTGGCACCGATATTACCGGGCTGACCGCCGTGCCCAACCGCTTCGGCGTCTCACTGGGCGGCGACGTGCGCATCGGCGGCATCCTGCCCTCGCAAGGCAACGTGATCGCGGCCAATCGGCAGGGTGGCTTGGTTCAGTTCCGACAGATCACGCGGCTGCGGGTGCAGGGCAATATCATCGGGCCGAACAATCTGCAGTCGGCGGTGCCGGGCATCCAGGACTATGGCGTGCAGCTCCTCGACCACGCCGATGTGGTGATCGGCGGCAGCACGCCGGCCGAGGCGAACATCATTTCCGGCAACGCGTTCAACGCGATCAATGTGTCCGGAAGTCCCCAACCTACCGCCGGTGCGCCGCAAACGCGCGTGATCGGCAATATCATCGGCGCCACTTTCAGCGGCGCGCCCATGGGCAACGGGCTCAATCCCGGCTCGCCAAGCCAGACCGTACCTTCGATCCAGATCGGCAAGCTCGGCTACTGTCGCATCGCCATCGGCGGCACCGATCCCGGCGAAGGTAATCTGATCGCCTTCGGCGGCAATGCCGGGGTCGCGATCGGCTCTTGCTGGAGCGCGCCGCTCCTTGGAAATTCGTTCCTCGCCAATCGCGGCCTTGCCATCGATCTGGCCGGTTCCAACAACTATGACGGCCCGACACCCAACGACGCCGGCGATGCCGACGGCAGTGGCGTCGATCCCTTCAACGCGTACGCCGGCAACCGCTTCCAGAACACCGCCGAGATCGTGTCGCAGGTCGAGAATGCCGGCGCCGACGAACTTCGCCTGACCTTGCGGGTAGATTCGACGACCACCGCGCAGGCCTATCCGCTGCGCATCGATTTCTACCGCAGCAACGAGTTCGGCATCCTGTCGACCGCCATGACCGCCAGCTACGACGCCGTCGATGCGCAGTCGCCGCGCGAGTACGTGCTGGTGCTATCGCAGTTCGAACGCGGCGGTGCGATCGGCGTGACCGATGCGCAAGGCAACAGCAGCGAGTTGCTGTCGTTCGGCGACATCTTCTCCGACGGCTTTGAAGAGTGACATGAAGGGACCATCCGTCATGACGAATTCCATCCTCAAGGCCGCGGGCGTCCTGCTACTCGCAGCGCTGGTTCCCGCCGCGCGTGCCAACGACGGCACGCCCGATCCAACCTTCGGCGCCTCCAGCGACGGGCATTTCGGTGCCTGGTTCGACTACCTGCCCGGCGGCAGCGTGGGCGAATCCGCGCAGGCCGTAATCGTGCACGAGGGCGGCTTCGTCACCGTCGTGGGCAACTTCCAGAAACCCGGCACCGCCGATTACGACTGCGGCATCTTGCGCACACTTCCGGATGCCAGCGCCTATGACACCAGCTTCATGCCTCCTCTCGGCTACGGTCCGTTGAGCTTCAACCTGGGCGGCGACGACGACGATGTCTGCTACGCGATGCTCAAGCTTCCCTTCAATCAAGTGTTGGTCGCAGGCGGCAGCGGCGTGCTCGCTGCTGGCGAACGAGCCGGCACGATGGTCAAACTAAGAGCCGACGGCAGTCTGGACCCGACGTTCTTCGGCGACGGAATGTTTGACACGCTAACCGACCTGGGGCTCAGCGAACCAGGCGCGTCGATCACCTTCGAGCTTCTCCCCGCGCTGGCCTCCGGCTATGTCTTGCCCGCGGGAAACATCGTGCGCGGCGGTTTGAACAGTCGCGCGTTCGTGTTGCGCATGAGCGGCGGCGCCGTGGATGCGGAGTTCAACGGCGGGCTGGCGTTGGAACTGGGCGACACCACCCTGCCGAGCCTGATCCTGACCGCGGTGGCGGAAGACGCGCAGTTGCGCGTGCATCTGCTCGCCACCGCGCTCGATCCGCTCGATTCTGGCGTCGCGCATCACGGCCTGCTGATGCGCTTGCTTCCCAACGGCAGTCTCGATCCCGCGTTCGATGGCGACGGCCGGCTGGAACTGCCGCACTGCAGCGCTACCGGCGCACTGACGTTCGACTTCAGCGGCATTCTCGTCGGCTGCGCGCCACCGCCGGGCGGTGCGTTGGGCGGCGTGTTGCGGCTGCGGCCGGACGGTTCCGTCGACCGCAATTTCGGCGTCAACGGCCACGCGCCGATGCGAATGGAATCCTTTGACACCAATGCCTTGCTGGGCGTCGGCATCGGGGCACCAGTTGCGCTACAGGTTTTCAACGACGGTACGATCGTCGGCCTGGGCACGTTTCAGGGGCGGCGCGAATCGGTGCCAGCGCAGGGCAGAACCGACCTGGCGGTGGCGCGGCTGCGGGCCAATGGCCAGCCCGACCTCGATTTCGGTAGCGCCGATCGCGATGGCATCCGGCATGGCTCGGCGCACTACCGCTTCGGCCTGCTGATCGATCGCGATGGACGCAGCGAAACCGGCACCGCGATGACGCTCGACGACGACGGGGGCCTCATCGTGGTGGGCAGCCGAAGCCGCGAGACGGCCGCGCCGGGCACGGCGGAATTCCTCATTGCGCGCCTGCTGAATCGCGGCAATGGCGTGTTTTCCGACGGTTTCGAGTAAACCCCCGCCTCGCAGTCGCCACCAGTTGGCCCGCCGCCCGCGGCGCGCTACGCTTCACGGCGATGAGTGACCTCCCGCAACGCGATTTCGTCCTGGAACCCGAGGACAACGAACGGCTCGCCAACCTCTGCGGACCCTTCGATGAGCACCTGCGCCAGATTGAGTTGCGCCTCGGGGTGGAAGTCGCCAATCGCGGCCATGTCTTCCGCGTGCTCGGCGAGCGCGAGGCCGCGCATGCCGCCGAACGCGTGCTGCGCGCGCTCTACACTGAAACCGAGTCCGAGATCCTGTCCGCGCACAAGGTGCATCTGCGCTTGCAGGATTCCAGCGTGGCGCATATCGCGGCAGACGCGGTCGAGGGCGCCCAGGAAGTCGCGATCAAGGTGAAGCGCGGCGTGGTGAAGGGACGCGGTCCGAATCAGGCGAAGTACCTGCACGCGATCGGTAGCCACGACATCAATTTCGGCGTCGGTCCGGCCGGCACCGGCAAGACTTTTCTCGCCGTGGCCTGTGCCGTTGAGGCGCTGAACGAGGGCAAGGTGCAGCGCCTGCTGCTGGTTCGGCCAGCGGTGGAAGCCGGCGAGAAACTCGGCTTCCTGCCGGGAGATTTGAGCCAGAAGGTCGATCCTTATCTGCGCCCGCTGTACGACGCGCTGTACGAAATGCTCGGGGTGGAAAAGGTGCAGAAGCTCCTGGAGCGCAACGTGATCGAGATCGCACCGCTGGCCTATATGCGCGGCCGCACGCTCAACGATGCCTTTGTGATCCTGGACGAGGCGCAGAACACCACCATCGAGCAGATGAAAATGTTCCTGACCCGACTCGGCTTCGGCAGCACCGCCGTAATCACCGGCGACCTGACCCAGATCGACCTGCCCAAGCAGCTGAAATCCGGATTGCGCGATGCACTCGATGTGCTACGGGGGGTAGAAGGCATCAGTTTCACATTCTTCACCGCCAACGACGTGGTGCGGCATCCACTGGTGGCGCGCATCGTGCGCGCCTACGAGCGCCGCGACGGCGAGGTGACCGCATGAGCCGCCCGCCGGTCCAACTCGATCTCTCGGTCAGCTATGCGCTACCGCGCAAGGGGCTGCCGTCATCCGCTTCGTTCCGACGCTGGGTCGAGGCCGCGCTGGAAACGCGGATAAGGCGTGCCGATCTCGCGATACGGTTGGTCGCTGAACGCGAAGGCAAGGCGCTCAACCGCCACTACCGCGGAAAGGACCACGCGACCAATGTGCTGAGCTTTCCGGCCGAGCTGCCCGAAGGGGTGAAATTGCCGGTGCTGGGCGACATCGTGATCTGCGCGCCGGTGGTAGCGCGTGAGGCGCATCGGCAGGGCAAGGAGGTGCTGGCGCACTATGCCCACCTCACGGTGCACGGGGTACTGCATCTGCTGGGTTGGGATCACGAGAACCCGCGCGAGGCCAAGGCGATGGAGGATCTGGAGCGCCAAATCCTTGATTCACTTGGTTATGACGATCCTTACAACGACTGAAACTCTTCGTCATTCTCGCGAACGCGGGAACCCAGTGACGTCGCTTTGCCCCGACTCCAACGAGGCGCTGGGTTCCCGCGTTCGCGAGAATGACGAAGAGTTTCAGTCGTTGTAAGGATCGTCATAACCA
>JBKJTK010000232.1:0-3109 GCA_046590875.1 Chiayiivirga sp. | reverse complement strand
CGCATGCACCCCCGCGACTGGCGCTTGCTCAATGCCGAATCGATCGAGGCCATTCCGGCCGCGCTGGTACGCGCGCGCGGCAATGCGACCGCGCGGCGGCTGGCACACGCCGACTGGCTGATCCGACGCAAGCGCGATGGTCGCTTCCTCGCGCTGCGTTGCGGCGACGTGCTGCACCCGTTGTTGCGCGGAGCACTCCCACACGCGCTGGACGCAGACTTGCAGGAGCTGGCCGCCAATGCGTTGCACCATTCCGGAGTCCGACCACTCGACGGTCTGTGGGTGCGACTGCATGCGCTCGCGCTCGATGACCGCTACGGCGAACGCAGTGGCTTGCCACTGGTCCCCGAACCGATCGCGCTGAGACTGGCCGGATTCGATCGTTACCGGCGTCCGCTATGGCTGACCGACCCGGCGGCGCGAGCGTGGGTCCGACTGCGCAACACCGCATTACGCGACGGCGTGACGCTGGAGGCGATCTCCGGTTACCGCAGTCACGATTACCAGCTTGGAATCTTCGAACGCAAACTCGCGCGTGGTTTGAGCGTGGAAGAAATCCTCACCGTAAACGCCGCGCCCGGCTACAGCGAACACCACAGCGGCTGCGCGTTGGATATTGGAACGCCGGGCGAGCCGGCGGCGGAGGAGAGTTTCGAGCGCACCGAGGCGTTCGCCTGGTTGCAACGGCTCGCGGGTGAATTCGGCTTCGTCATGAGTTATCCGCGCGGCAACCCGAACGGCATCGTGTACGAGCCGTGGCATTGGTGTTGGGGTGCCGGATCCGGGACGGGCGGAGTCGTCTGATACTCTGAATGTACCCGGCGGGCCCTTCGATACCTCAGGGCGAACGGTCCGTCGCAATACGAGTCGCAAGCAGCGACCTGCCTGAACCCGTTCGCCCTGAGGTATCGAAGGGGGCCTGCGATGGGCTTCAAGCCCTGCCGGCAAATTCCCCTGTCACGGTACTCACCAGCACCTTCTCTCCGTTGGTGATGTATTCCGGCACCTGGATTTCGATTCCGGTGCTGAGCTTGGCCGGTTTCGGACGCTTGGTGGCGGTCCCACCCTTCAGTTCGGGCGGGGTCTCGATCACGACCAGCGTCACGCTTTGCGGCAGCAGCAAGCCGACCGGCTGGTCGTCGATCAACTGAACGTAGCAATTCTTCAGGCCTTCGGTGATGTAGCCGGCGTTGTCGCCGACGATCTCGGTGCCCAGCAGGTACTGGCTGTAATCCTCGTCGTCCATGAAGACGAAGTTCTCGCCGTCCATGTAGGAAAACGTCGACTGGCGGCGACTGAGGTCGACCTCTTTGAGATCGTCTTCGGCGCGCAGGCTGAGGTCGTATTTGTTGCCGCCCGGCACGCTGTAGAGCGTGAAGCGGAAGGTGACGTTGCCGCCCCGCGCGCTGGGCGAGCTGCGCTCAACCTCGCGCACCTGATAGACGGTGTTGTTGTGTTCGACGACGTTGCCGCGTTTGATTTCGGAGGCTTTCATGATGCGTAGTGCTTGCCAGGAGAAAGAGGATGTTTTTCCGCGAATGAACGCAAATGCACGCGAATGAAGCGCATTGCAATTGTTTCAGCACGAATCCATTTGCGTTGATTTGCGTTCATTCGCGGACTGATCGCCTTGAGGCTACTTCGGTGCCAATCGCACCGCGCCGTCAAGGCGGATTGTTTCGCCATTGAGATAGCGGTTGGTGAGGATATACGCCACCAGATCGGCGAACTCTTCCGCGCGGCCCAGGCGCGAGGGGAAGGGGATCGAAGCGCTGAGCGACTGCTGCACCGCGTCGGACATGCCGTCCACCATCGGGGTCCAGAAGATGCCGGGGGCGACGGTGTTGACGCGGATGCCGACACGCGCAAGTTCGCGCGCCATCGGCAGGGTCATGCCGATGACGCCGGCCTTCGATGCGGAATACGCGGTCTGGCCGATCTGTCCCTCATAGGCCGCCACGCTGGCAGTGTTGACGATCACGCCGCGTTCGCCGTCTTCACCCGGCGCGTTGTGCTGCATGAGCTCGGCCGCGCCCTTGGCGACGTTGAAGCTGCCGACCAGATTCACCATCACGGTGCCGGCGAACTGCTTTAGTGGCATCGCGCCGTCTTTGCCTAAAACGCGGCCCGCACCGAGAATCCCGGCGCAGTTGATTGCGGCGTTCACTCCTCCAAGAAAGGCCTTGGCTGCACCCAGGTTGGCCTGCACATTGGCTTCATCGGTGACATCGGTGCGGAAGTAGCGTGCTTTTTCGGCGCCGAGCTCGGCCACGGCGGCAGCGCCCTTGTCGTCGTTGATATCGAGCAGCGCGACCTTGGCGCCACGGGTAACGAGGTGTTGAGCCACCGCCAGACCAAGACCGGAAACGCCGCCGGTGATGACGGCGCGCACGTCGGAGAGCTGCATGGGAAGGACCGCGGGAGATGAGGGCGCGGATTGTAGCGCAGGGCCGGAGCAACGAGCATGGGACCGCGAATGAACGCAAAAACGCGAATTCTTGCGACGAACGTTCGGCTCTCGCTCGTTTCAGTTCGCCCTATTCACTTTTTTTCGCGTCCATTCGCGGACTGCAACGCATTTGCCTTCCTCCATGATCACAACTCGCGCAGATAGAACGTATTGCAGCCTCCATGGCCGGTCGCGCCCATGGGGGCGTCAATCAGTCGAAAACCGCTGCGTTCGTAGAGGCGACGCGCGTCGCTCATGCCGCTCAGCGTCTCCAGATAGCAACGTCCGAAGCCGCGCTCGCGCGCCGCATCGAGGCAGCGCTGCATCAGCGCCGCGCCGGCGCCCAGGCCACGCAGCGCGGGCAAAAAGTACATCTTGCGCAGCTCACATACGTCCTCTGCGCCGCTTTCCAGCGGCGCCACGCCGCCACCGCCCAGCACGGTGCCGCCACGTTCGATCACGAAATAGGCGGCCCGCGGCCCGGCGTAGGCACGACTCATCCAGTCGACTTCCGGATCGTTGATCGCGAAGCCATCGCCCACTGCACCGAATTCCGGCATCACGCGGCGGATGATCGACGCCATGACGGCATCGTCGGCGGTGGTGATCGGGCGCAGGGTCCAGTCTGGAGTCATGGCGGCGTCAGGGTAGGAGTGGCCC
>JBKJTK010000189.1:0-7308 GCA_046590875.1 Chiayiivirga sp. | reverse complement strand
CGGATGCTGGCGCTCAGTCGTTCCATGCGCGTGCCGAAGCTATGGGCCAATCGAGGCGCAAGTACCCGCAGCCAAAACGTGCGGGCTACTTTCGATATGTCCGTCGCACGCCACTAGAGCCGGATCTCGACATGATGTTTCGCACCCGCCGCCGGCGTTGCGGAACCTGTTCTTAGCGCGCGGCGCCACGCGACGATATGCGGCCCGAGCAGGTCTGCGTGGGTACTGGCGAAATGCGCTTTCCCGAAGCGAGCAATATTGTTCTGCTGAGCGGTCAGGATCTTCACATCCTGCTTGATGATGAACCGCGAAAGCGGCTCGAAATAGAGTCTGACCAGCGGCCCGAGCCTGCCGTACCTGAAGGAAATGACGGTATAGACCTCGGTTTCATCGGCCGAGACCGCGGTGCACGACGAGGTGATGATGTAATGCAGCCCGCCCGGAAAGCGGTAGTCGACGCGGCTGGTTGCCGGGGCGATGAATCGATCGGTATGTTGCATTTCGCCGCGGCGCGGGGCGAGCGAGGACCACACGACGCTGCGCTTGCGCGGCTCCTCGAAGTACTCCGCAACGGCTCCGTCCTCCAGCGTCGTCACGGTTGCCTTCACAGTTTGTGCGGTCGGTGACCTGAACCAGTGGCGGTGCACAAAGGTGGCATGCGGGCAATCGAGAAAATTTTCCAGGCACGCCTCCACCGTGGCACGAAAGCGGGTCTTCATGATGAAGCTCGTCCAGCCGTGCTCATCGAGATGCGGGAACCGCGGCGGTGCGCGCTCCGGTGCGGTTTCGGCGAGCACCACCCAGACAAAACCATCCTGTTCCAGCGCCGCATATCTTGCGACGCGCATTTGAAGCGGCTTCGATGCGCCGACGGGCAGGGCAGGAACGTTCGCCACGCGGCCTTCAGCGTCGTATTCCCAGCCGTGGTAGGCACACTGCAGGCGTCCTTCGCAGACCCGCCCCAGCGACAGCGGCGCATTGCGATGCGCGCATCGGTCCTCCAGCGCCGCGACCTTACCCTGGCCATCGCGGAATAGCACAAGCGCCCGTTCTGCGAGTTCGACTCGGATCGGCCGTCGCTTGATTTCCCGGGAGAGGCAGGCGATCTGCCAGCCCAGCCCTGGTTCTGCATCCATCGTGGACAGGAAGGTCGGTGCCGTCGGGAGTTGCGCGAATTATGCTTGTGCCGCGCGAAGACCGTCCAGTCAGTGCGGGCAGAGCGCCGAGATCGACCGCGATGTCGAGCAACGCTACGCGCGCGGCATCGATTCCAGATAGCGCTTGAGATTGCCGCGCGCCTTCGTCCGCACCTTGTTTTGGAGAAATCCGCTCCATCCCAGCAGCAGCCCGGGCGCTCCCAGCGCCTGGCGTGACCAGCGCCAGAAATCGAAGTGGTCGCGGTGTTCGGAGATGAGTCCGTCGCGGAAACGGAACGTCGCGTCGATGACGTTATGCACGCGGCGTCCGGTTTGAGAGAAGGTGTAGATCGCGTCCCAGTGCGCGCTGCCGATGCTGTCGTCGGCGACAATGTCCGACGCCGTCACTTGCAGGTCCTGAGCCTTGCTGGTGAGCATGCGCCACATCCCGATCGCTTCATCGCCGCGCAACTCCCCGAAGGCGGGGTCTTCGAACACCACGTCGGGCGTGTAGCAGGCCGCCATCCCTGCGGCGTCGCGCCCGTTGAAAGCCTGGTAGAAGCGCTGAATCAGCTCGGCATTCGGATGCATGGATCAGAGTCCTTGAGTGACACGACAAACCCGGTTGCGGCCGCTTTCCTTGGCCTCGTACAGCGCCGCGTCCGCGGCGCGCATCAGGGTGCTGCGATCCAGCCGCGATTCGGCCAGATCGGCCAGGCCGATGCTGATCGTAATTGTTTGCGGCATTCCCCCTGCCGAAAACGTGGCCGTGGCGATGGCGTCGCGCAGGCGTTCGGCGAAAGCGTGTGCACTTTCGGGATCGGCTTCCGGTAGCAATACCGCGAACTCCTCGCCACCAATGCGCGCCGCCACGTCCTCACCTCGCACATGATGACGCAGGATCTCGGCGATCTGTTTCAGCACGCCGTCGCCGGCGATGTGGCCATAGGCATCGTTGATGCGTTTGAACAGGTCGACGTCAAGAATCGCAAGCGCCAGTGGCCGGCCGTGACGCTGGGCGCGCGCGATTTCCTTCTCCAGCAATTCGAGAAAGTGGCGCCGGTTGTAAAGTTCGGTCAGCGCGTCGTGGGTGGCGAGCTGATAGACCTCTTCGTGATAGCGCGCCTCGACGCTGGCGTGGCTGATGAATTTGAGGATGGTCTCGCCGACCGTGATGTGATCGCCATCGCCGAGCGAGGATTCCTCGATGCGGTGTTCGTTGACGCGGGTGCAGTTGGTTGCGCCGAGATCTCGCACGCGATAGCCGTCGGCATCGCGCCAGATGGAGCAGTGCTGGCGCGACACGCTGGGATGCGGGATGTGCAGGTCAGCTTCGTGCGACCTTCCGACAATAATCGGCGGCTCGCCCACATCGACGCGTTTGCCGAGGCCCTCGCCGTGGATCACCACCACGCACGCCGACTGCGGCCCGGGCCGACGTGGGCCCGGACTCTGCTCGGTGCGCTGGGTGGTGTCGTGGTCGTCGGGTGTCGGGTACATGGGACTCCGCTGTGCGCAAGTGTAGCCGATGCCGATTTGGCAATCGGCGTCGGCTACCATGGTCCGATTACTTTCGGGGTCGATTGCCATGGTCGCCAGAACGCCCGACGACGAATTCACGCCGACCGAACGCCTCGTGACCCGCAGTGTCGGCGGCGTGGTGGAGGGCGAATCGCTGCCGAAGGGTCTGCTTGTTGGCCGATACCGCATCGAGGAACTGCTGGGTCGCGGCGGCATGGGCGAGGTTTATCGCGCCGAGCAACTCGAGCCAGTTCGTCGCACGGTGGCACTGAAACTGTTGCGCCAGCACCGGCTTGACGCTCGCCAGTTCGCCTATTTCGAGATTGAGCGCCAGCTGCTGGCGCAAATGCAGCATCCGGCGATCGCCCAGATCTTCGACGCCGGCACCACGCCGGAGGGCGTGCCGTACTTCGCGATGGAGTACATCGAAGGCCAGCGCATCACGCACTACTGCGAGGCCACCGGCCTCGGGTTGCGCGCGCGGCTGGAGCTGTTCGTCCGGGTGTGCGAAGGCGTCCAGCACGCCCACCAGAAAGGCATCATCCATCGCGACCTGAAACCGGCCAACATTCTCGTCACCCGGGTCGACGGGCGGCCGCTGCCGAAGATCATCGACTTCGGCATCGCCACCGCTGCGAGTCGCACCCTGGCCGTGGCCGCCGACGTCGCCGGCACCCCGGCATACATGAGTCCCGAACAGGCCGGACAGACACCCTACGAAGTCGATATCCGCAGCGACGTGTATTCGCTCGGTGTGGTGCTGTACGAGTTGCTGACAGGAACCCGACCGGACGCGGTCACGGGCGAGCCCAACACGCAGCGCACGACGCTGCGCCCCCCATCGCTTGCGCTCGACACGTTGCCAGCGGCTGAAGGCGCGGCGCTGGCACGGCGCTACGGACTGAGTGTGGCGCAACTGCGGCAGCGATTGCGCAGCGATCTGGACTGGATCGTGATGCATGCGATCCATCAGCAGCGCGACGAGCGATACCCAAGCGCCGCCGCCTTGGCAGAGGACCTGCGTCGCTACCTCGACGACCGGCCAGTCAGGGCGGCGCCTGGCGGGCGAGTCTATGTCGCGCATAAGTTCGTGCAACGTCATCGCATCGGCATCGCAACGGGCGGCGTGGTGCTGCTGGCCTTGTTTGCCGGGCTGGCGATGTCGCTCTACGGTCTGTGGCAGGCCGAGGGTCAGCGGCGGATTGCGGAAGAACGGAGTCGCGAGCTGGAACAGGTAGCGGCGTTCCAGCAGTCGATGCTGGAAGGCATCGACATCGAGGCGATGGGCAAGGGCCTGATCTCAAAACAACGCGGACAGATCGAGGCCGCATTGCAACGTTCCGCGGCGCCCGCGATGGCGCTGGCCGACTGGGACGCGTTGATGGCGCAGACCGCGCCGGCAGACCTGGCCCGTGGCGTGCTCGACGAACACGTGCTGGCGCGCGCCGTCGCCACGCTGGACCGTGATTTCGGCAAACAGCCCAAACTCGGTGCCGACCTGCGCGAGTCGATCGCCGAGGTCTATCGCGGCATCGGCGCGTATGAGCGCGCCACCGAGCTGTTGCAGGTCGTGGTCGAGTCACGTCAGCACGAGCTGGGCAGCGACCACGTGCTGACGCTGCGCGCCGAGCGCGAACTCGGCACCGCACTGCACCGCAGCGGCAAGTTGCCCGAGGCGCGCGCGCTGCAGAAGTCGCTTCGTACGCGCGCCGCTGCCATGGCGGGCCTTCCGGACGAACTTCGCGAGGGCATCGAGCTCGACTACGCGCTGACCCTCGCAGATCAGGGCGAGGTAGCGGTGGCGATCGAAGTCCAGCAGGGGCTGCTGACGAGCATCGTCGCGCGCCGCGGCGAGCGCGATCCGGCGACGCTCAAGGTGCGCAACAACCTCGCGATTTCGCTGATGCGCGCCGGTCGCCGCGACGAAGGCCGGCAGCAGTTCGAGTCGCTGCTGACATCGCGGCGCGAACTGCTGGGACCGGAACACGATGACACGTTGGCCACGATGAGCAACGTCGCGGCAGCACGCGGTATGAGCGGCGATCCTGAAGGCGCGCTCGAGCTGCAACAGCAGTCCTACGCGATCCAGCGCCGCCGTCTCGGCGAGGACCATCCGTTCACCCTCGGCGACCGCAGCAACCTGGGTTCGACCTTGAACATACTTGGCCGGCACGAGGAAGCGCGCGAACACCTCGCCTACGCGGTCGCCGGACGACGACGTGTGCTGGGGCCGACGCATCCGCAGACCTTGCGCTCGATCCTGAATCTAGGTGCGGTCCTGTCGCGCCTCAAGCGATTCGACGAAGCGTTGGCGATGCAGCGCGAGGCTTTCGACGCGCGTCGCGCCACCCTCGGCCCGGAGCACCCGGACACGTTGAACTCGGCGATGAACGTCGCCACCGCCTTGCGCGATGCGGGCCAGGCCATGGAGGGATTGCCGATCGCACAGCAAACCTTGCAGGCGCGCGAGCGCGTGCTCGGCCCCACGCATCCCGACAGCACCGATTCGCGCCTGGCACTCGCCGGGGTGGCGCACGATGCAGGAGATTCGACGCTCGCGATCGCGACCCTGGAGCCGATCCTCACCCTGGACGGCATCAATCAGCGTCAGCGTCTGCTGGGCGCGGCGAACCTGCATCCTTTGTATATGGAGGCCGGAGCCACGGCCAAGGCCGGCGCCTTGATGCGTGAGTTGCTCGATCCCTTCATGCAGCAGGATGTAGCGACGCTCGACGGTGCCGGACGCAACTTGCGCGAGGAGATCGAACGCCGTCTGGGCGGCGACGGAAGCCGAGACGGAAACTGAGATGCAGGCTCAGCGCGGGGACTGCGAGTCGCCGCTGATGTCCGGATCGGTGACGGCGCGGCGCGCCAATTGCGATTCGCGTTGTGCGATGTAGAGGTTGGAAGCGAAGATGATGCCAGCACCGAGCACCGTCCAGCGATCCAGCACTTCGCCAAACAACGCGTATCCGTACACCGACACCACCAGTACTTGCAGGAAGCTGATCGGTGTCAGCAACGAGGCATCGGCGAGCTTCAGCGCCCGCGTCCATAACATGTGTCCCGCGGTGCCGAAGAAACCTGCGAGCACGATCCACACCCAGATGATGCCGCGCGGGGTTTCCCACACGAACCAGGCCGGCAATAGCGACATCGGCACCCAGATCAGGGTGGTGAGGAGAACGATCGCGTCGGGTTTCTCGGTGCGCGAAAGGAATTTGATGCTGATCGCCGTGCTCGCGCTCATCACCGCGGCGAACACCGCGACCAGGCTACCGGCACTGAAGCTGTCGCCACCCGGCCGCACGATCACGATGACGCCGATAAAGCCGATCAGCACGGCGGTCCAGCGGCGCGCGCGCACCACTTCGTTCAATACCAGCACCGCGCCGATGGTCACGAACAGCGGCGTGGAATAGGACAGCGCGACCGCCTGCGCCAGCGGCAGGTGCACGATGGCCCAGAAGCCCGCGAGCATCCCGAGCATGCCGATGCCGCAACGCAGCAGGTAGAGCGGGAACTTCGTGGTCTTGAACAGACTCGGACCGTGGCGCAACAGCAAAGGCAGCGCGAACACGAAGCCGAAGAAATTACGGAAGAAGGCGATCTCGAACGGATGCAGTTGCTCGGACGCGAGCCGGATCACCGCGGCCATGGTGCCAAACATCAGGGTGCTGGCCGTCATCAACAGCACCGCGCGCGACACCGTGTTCGCGGGTGTCGGCGCGGGCATCATGCGGAATCGTCCTCGAAACGCGCGCCGACGATGCGCGCTTCGGGCTCGAGCGTAACGCCGAAACGCTCGCGCACTGACGCCGCGATGCGCCGTGCAAGCGCGAGCAGCTCCGCGCCACTGGCGTTGCCGTGATTGACCAACACCAGTGCGTGTTGCGCAGACACTCCGGCGTCGCCATCGCGCTGGCCTTTCCAGCCGCAGCGCTCGATCAGCCAGGCGGCGGAAAGTTTGCGCTGTTCGTCTTCGGCGGCAGGAAAGAGCGGGAGTTCCGGATTCTGCGACTTGAGCGCGTCCGCAATATCGGCGGCGACCAGCGGATTCTTGAAGAAACTCCCGACGTTTCCGATCAGCGCCGGGTTCGGCAGCTTGCGCGTACGCAGCCGGCACACCGCTTCGGCCACGTGGGGGGCGCGCGGCGTGTCGATGCCCATCGCGGCGAGTTCCTCTCGTACCCCGGGATAATCCATGCGCAGTTCGCGCTGGCGCGGCAGCCGCAGTTCGATCGCGGTGACGATGCGGCGCTCGGGATCGCTCTTGAACACACTGTCGCGATAACGGAAGCCGCAGTCCGCGTGCGAAAAGCGTTCGATGCGCCGGGTGCCGCGATCCCAGGCCTCGACCGCGACGATGAACTCGCCGACCTCGGTGCCGTAGGCGCCGATGTTCTGGATCGGCGCGGCGCCGACCGTGCCCGGGATTAGCGACAGGTTTTCCAGTCCGACCAGCCCCTGACCCAACGACCAGCGCACCAGGTCATCCCACCGTTCGCCGGCTTCGGCACGGATCAGGCAGGAGTCGCCGTCGTCCTCGAGAATGCGGCGTCCCAGCGTCGCGATCGACACCACCACTCCCGGCCAGTCGGCCGCGGACAGCAGATTGCTGCCTTCCCGCAGCACCAGCACGGGTGAGCGG
>JBKJTK010000349.1:0-5190 GCA_046590875.1 Chiayiivirga sp. | reverse complement strand
CTCGTGGTCCAGCCGCTGGGAACGCGCGAGCGCTTCCTGCAGGTCAATCAGGCCTGCGATCTCATGCTCGACAGCTTGCACTGGTCGGGCGGCAACACCGCCATCGATGCCCTGCTGTCGGGACTGCCAGTCGTCGCCTGCCCGGGCGCCACGATGCGCGGGCGCCAAAGCCTGGCGATGCTCGCGCAACTCGATCTGGACGACGAACTGGTCGTGGCGTCGCCCGACGCGCAAGTGGCGTGCGTCGTCGAACTGCTTATCGATACCGAAAGACGACACGAACTCTCGCAGCGCGTGCGGGCACGTCTGCCCGCGCTGTTCGACAGCGAGCCGGCACGGCAGTCTCTGGTCGAATGGGCGAGGCGGGTAGTTGCGGCGTGAGTCGCGCCCCGGTACCACTTCAGATCAAGCGCAAACTGATCGCCTTCAACACCGCCTGGGTACGATCGCGTGCATTGAGCTTGAGCAGCAGGTCGGAGACGTAGTTCTTCACCGTGCCTTCGGCGAGGAAAAGCATCCGCGCGATTTCCTTGTTGGCATAGCCACCTGCCATCAACCGCAGGATGCTCAACTCGCGTTCGGTGAGAGGTGACTCCGGCGCGGTGGTGTCGCGATAGGCGAACCCCTGGCGCACGCCTTCGGTCGGCATCGGCGCGAGGGCGCTGCCGCCGGCATGCACGCGACGGATCGCATCGAGCAGGGCCTCGGGCGAGGCGTCTTTGCGCAGGAAGCCGCGCGCGCCGGCGGCCACCGCCTGCTCGAACAGTTCGGGTTCCTCGAAGGTGGTCAGCATCAGCACCGGCTTGGGATCGCCGCGCCGACGCAGTTCGCGCAGCGCCGACAATCCGTCGCGACCCGGCATGCGGATGTCCATCACCACCACATCGACCGCGCCCAGATCCGCCTCCAGCACGGCGTTGCCATCGCGTCCTTCGATCACCACGGCGACCTCGCCGCTCAAGGCCAGCAGGCTCTTGATGCCTTCGCGTACCAGGTCCTGATCGTCGATCAGCGCGACGCGAATAGGCCCGCTCGGAACAGTCTTGTCCGGAAGTGGCATCTCAGAACTCGGCCGCCTGCGGCAACAGGGCACGCACACGAAAGCCTTGTCCCGTCGCGGTTACGAGTTCGAGCGATCCGCCTGCATCCTCGATCCGTTCGCGCATGCCGATGAGCCCGTGTCCGGGGGTCGGCGTCTGGCTGCCACGCCCGTCATCCGCGACTTCCACCCGCACCCCCTCGCCTTCGCGCCGCACGCTGATCCGCACATTGCGCGCGCCGGAGTGTCGCAGCGCGTTGGTGAGCGCTTCCTGCACGCAACGCAACACGGCCTCGGCCTGGGCGACTTGTGCCACTCGCAGTTCCGGCTCGAGCTCGAGTTCGATCCGCGGTCCCGGTACGCGCTCGGTCAGCGCGCGCAACGCGGGCGCGAGATCGACGCCATCGTGCTGACGCAATTGTCCGACCACGGCACGGATATCGTCGAGCAAGGCATCGGCCAGATCACGCGCGGCAGTAATTTTTGCCATCTGTTCGGCTTGCGGCAAACGCAGGGCCAATTCCAGATTCAACTTCAGCGCCGTCAGGCTGTGCCCGGCCACATCATGCAACTCGCGCGAGAGCCGCAGGCGCTCGCCATCGCGCGCGCCCGCCGTCAGCAAACTCCGTGTGGCCAATAAATGCGCGTTGACCTGCGCCAACTGGTCGCGTTGCTGCTCGGCGGTGTGCGCCAGACGTGCCGTCAGCAGCGCGAAGAACTGGAATCCGCCGAACAGCGCCGCGGTGAACAACGGACGCGACGTTTCCCATTGCGCAGCGAAAATCCAGGCGTAGGCCAGGAGCGAGGACAACAAGATCGCCACCGACGTTCCGGCACCAAATACGAACGGCAGTTGCGCCGCCATGATGACGCCGAGAATGGGCCCCGATCCGCTCTGGATCAAGGCCACGTTGGTCAGTGCCGCGATCAGTTGCAGGATCACGGCGGCGCGTTGTGCAATCGGCGCAGCGACGAATCCACGCCCAATGAAACCGGCGAGAAACACCACCAGCGTCGCGATCACCGACCACAGACGCGTCTCGTCGCCACGCCAGAGCCCGCCGACCTGCTCGAACGCAATCAAGCCCCACGTGCCGATACCCGCCAGGCTCAGCGGCTCCAGCAGGGTGCGGCAAGTGGCACGAAACTGGGTGGCCAGATCCGACATGCCGCGAGTATACGGACGCTCGAACATCTCAGGACGCAGAACGCGCAAGTGGTGACGAATGGCACCCGAAGTCGCAGCGCGGCTCACGCACGAGCTCGCCGGCCGCAGTGGTATCCTCATTCGCAGATGCACGCGCAGGTTTCGCGCGAACAGCCAGGGAGCGACCGTTGGTGGAGACCACACGCCGGGAGTTGCCTGAAAGCGGAAGCGACGCAGCGAGCGGTCATGATCGGTCGCCGACGCTCGACCCGTCGGGCGTGATCCTACGGCTCGAAGCCCTGCTTGCCGCCCTGCCCGACGAACGTGCCGAAGCAAGCGCGTTGCGAGACGCCGTATCGACGCTGTGCAGGCTGAGCGACGACGTGGCCTCGATCCGTCAACGATTCGACGTGATCATCAACGCGCTGCCAGATGCAGTCAGCGTGCATGATTTGGACGGCAACATCCTCGACGTCAACGACGCGGCCTGCCGCATCTACGGCCGCAGCCGCGAGCAGTTGATCACCCTCAACGTGCACGATCTCAACCCGAGCCTGCCAGCGGACCGCATGGTGCAGGTATCGCGAGAGCATGCGATCGGCGAGCGTTTCGTGGTGCAGACCACCAACGTGCGCGGCGATGGCACCACCTTCCCGGTCGAGGTGCATTCGGCGGTGTTCCTCGATCGCGACACCCCGTGCATCATCGGGGTCGCGCGCGACATGAGC
The DNA here is from genome assembly GCA_046590875.1 of Chiayiivirga sp. GTDB lineage: Bacteria > Pseudomonadota > Gammaproteobacteria > Xanthomonadales > Xanthomonadaceae > JALCLA01. Next base: position 2,276 of record JBKJTK010000349.1, on the reverse strand, counting down.
GAAAGCAAGCGTTCCGAGATTGATTTGCGCGACTCCGAAGATCGCTATCGTCAACTGCTGCAGGCGATGGACAAGGGCATCATGATCCGCGACGGCAAAGGTCGCCTGCTTTCGGTGAATCCGGCGGCATGCCGTATTCTCGGCCTGGAGGAATCGGAGATATTCGATCCCAAACTTCTGATCGAACAGTGGCGCCTGGTGGACGAGCACGGCGCCAGGATCGAGACCGCACAGTTGCCGGCGCTGCGCGCCCTGCGCGAACGCCGCACGATCGAGTCCACCGTGGTGGGGATCTACGACCGCGTCCGCCGCAGCAACGTGTGGCTGTCAGTCACCGCCGTGCCGCAGTTCGAGCCAGGCCACGACGAGCCATTCCAGGTGATCTCTACCTTCGGCGATGTGACTGAACTCAAACGCGACAGCGAGCTGTTCGCGCAAACCCAGGCGCTGGCGAAGATCGGCGGTTGGGACTGGAATCCGGCGCACCCGTTCATGTACTGGACCGATGAGTTGTACCGCATCCTGCAACGCACTTTGGCCGAGCGGATTCCTTACGAGCGCTTCATCGAACACATTGAGCCGAACGACCGCTTGCGCGTGCAGACCGTACTCGACGAAGCGCTCGCACATGGCCAGGATTTCGAGATCGAGTGCCGCGTCCGCACGGCGCGCGGAGAGTCGCGCTGGGCGCGCCTCCTCGGGCGCGGCGCGACCGGCGAAGGCGAGGCGCACCGCGTCTCCGGCACGCTGCAGGACATCACCGAGAGCAAGCAGCAGCAGGAGCGGCTGCGGCGTCAGGCCTGGACCGACCCGCTCACCGGATTGGCGAATCGCGACGCCGTCGTGGAGGAACTCGGCCGCGCGCTCGAGCACGCCGGTCCGGAACGCGGCCCGGCCGTGATCTATGTCGATCTCGATCGATTCAAGGTAATCAACGACCTCCTTGGTCACACCGCCGGCGACGCGCTGCTGGCCGCCGCCGGACGACGCCTGCAGGAATCCGTTGGCGAATACGGGCTAGTGGCGCGCTTCGGCGGCGACGAGTTCCTCGTGCTGATGCCGCAGACGTTGCGCGGCGCCGCTCCGATGGCGCTGGCTGAGCACATCGCGCAAGGCTTCAATCGCAGCTTCGAGTACGGCGGGGAGGAGTTCACTCTCACCGCCTCGATCGGCCTCGCGAGATACCCCGATGACGGCGTCACCCAGCAGCAACTGATCAACAATGCCGATGCCGCCATGACCGACGCCAAACGGCGCGGGCGCAACACCTGGCAGCGCTTCAATCCCGCGCTGGCGCAACAGCAATCCGATCGCCTCTTGATCGAGACCCAGCTCCGTCGCGCGCTCGACAACCAGGAGTTCACCCTGGTCTATCAGCCGCAGGTAGAACTGCGTGACGGCCGCGTGCGTTCGGCCGAGGCCTTGCTGCGCTGGAACAACCGGGTGCTGGGCGAGATGCGCCCCGACCGCTTCATCCATCATGCCGAAACCACCGGCGACATCGTGCGCATCGGCGCCTGGGTGGTGCGCGAGGCCTGCCGGCAACTGCGCGCCTGGCGCGAACTGGGGTTCGATCTTCCGCGCATTGCGGTCAACGTGTCGTTCCGCCAGTTCCTGAGCGAGGACTTTCCCCAGGTCGTCGTTGCCGCACTGCGCGAATTCGATCTCGGCGGCGATTCGCTGGAACTGGAGATCACCGAGCGCGTGGTGATCGAGGATGCGCCCGACACGGTGGAAACCTTCGCGGCCCTGAAAGCGCTCGGGATCACGCTGACGATCGACGATTTCGGGGAAGGCTACAGCGCGCTCAACTACCTGCGCCGGCTGCCGATCGACGGGCTCAAGATCAGCCATACCTTCATGCAGGGCGTGCCGCACAACGGTTCCGACGCCAACATCTGCATTGCCATCATCCGTATCGCACAAAGCCTGGGTCTGAACGTGATCGCCGAGGGCGTGGAAACCGCTGAGCAGCGCGAATTCCTGCTCGAGCTCGGCACCGAGCTTTGCCAGGGCTATCTCTTTAGCCGGCCACTGACGCCGACCGACTTCGAGCATTACTTGCGCCAGCGCACGAGCACGCCAGATTGAGAACGTCATGCGGGGGAGGCCCTGACCGGTGTCGTGTATGCCCGAGCCTCGTTCCGCCCTAGAATTCCGGGCCACTCCTACCCTGACGCCGCCATGACTCCAGACTGGACCCTGCGCCCGATCACCACCGCCGACGATGCCGTCATGGCGTCGATCATCCGCCGCGTGATGCCGGAATTCGGTGC
>JBKJTK010000118.1:0-2959 GCA_046590875.1 Chiayiivirga sp. | reverse complement strand
ACTGGGCTTCGACGTCGAGTTCGACTATCTGCATGCCACGCGTTATCGCGGCAAAACCTCAGGTGGCGGGCTGCAATGGCTGCGTCATCCGACCGTGCCGATGATCGGGCGGCGCGTGCTGCTGGTCGACGACATCCTCGACGAAGGCCACACCCTGGCGGCGGTGCGTCGTGCCTGCCGCGCGGAGGGCGCGAGCGACGTGCGCATCGCAGTGCTCACGCGCAAGGTGCATGACCGTTGCGTGCCCGATATGGTGGCTGATTACATCGGTGTCGAAGTGCCGGACCGCTACGTGTTCGGCTTCGGCATGGATTACCACGAGCAGGGACGTAATCTGCCGGGGGTTTACGCGCTGTGAGTTGCCTGCCGTGAGTCGGGGTGTCGCGCTCGCGATCATCGGTGGGAGTGGGCTGTACGCGTTGCCGGAGTTCGCGCTGGAGGAAACGGTCGCACGCGAGACGCCTTGGGGTGAACCCTCAGGACCGATCCGTGTCGGGCAACTGTTCCATGCGCGCGTCGCTTTCCTTGCACGTCACGGCGAAGGCCACGCGTTGCCGCCGCATCGGATCAACTACCGCGCGAATCTCTGGGCGCTGAAACAACTTCAACCCGCGCGCGTGCTGGCGATCAACACCGTCGGTGGCATTAGCGAACGCTGCCCGCCGCGCGCGCTGGTGGTGCCGGACCAGATCATCGATTACACCCACGGCCGCGTTGCCAGTTTCTGGGATGGCGAAGGCGAGATGTTGCACGCCGAGTTCGGCGAACCCTATTCGGCCTCGTTGCGCGACCGATTGCTGATTGCCGGAGCCACGGCGGGCGTGGAGCTGGTCGACGGCGGTTGTTACGGCGCCACCCAGGGCCCACGCTTCGAGACTCGTGCCGAAATCGTGCGCATGCGTCGCGACGGCTGTGACCTCGTCGGCATGACCGGCATGCCCGAAGCCGCACTGGCACGCGAACTCGGACTCGACTACGCCTGTCTTGCGCCGGTGGCGAATTGGGCGGCGGGTTGCGGCGATGGCCTTGAGATAGCGCTCGACGACGTATTCGCGAACCTGAAGGCTTGCAATGCCCAGTTGCCTGCATTGCTGCGCGCGCTGCTTGCTTAGACTGGGCTAGCCTGCCCAGCGCTGGAACTCCTTTACACCTGGCGCGGGGCTTGTCAGCCCAGCCTACTTGCTACCATCATCGTCTGCGTCCCGCATGGATCGGCCATGTCGAAACTTGCAGCGTTCCAGACCCATCGCGTTGAGAACCAGGTTCCGGCGCTTGCGGGCTACGACGCTTATTCGACCGACCTCGCACTGACCGAGTCGGTCGCGTTTCACGCTGCCGCGTGGTCGGAGACCACGTTGGGAACGTATGGCCGTCTCGTCGGTGGCGACCTGCTCGCTCTGGGCTTTGAGGCCAATCGCAACAAGCCGGTGCTGCGTACGCACGACCGCTACGGCCATCGCATCGACGAGGTCGAATTCCACCCGGCCTATCACGCCTTGTTGCGCGCTGCGGTACATATCGGTGTGCATGCTTTTGCCTGGCGCGATCCGCAACCGGGCGCGCACGTCGCGCGTGCCGCGTTGTCGTATCTGCATCATCAGGCCGAGGCCGGCACCAGTTGTCCGCTGACAATGACCTTCGCTGCGGTGCCGGTGCTACAGCGTTCGGAGCAGGCAAGAAAGACGTGGCTCGCGAAGGCGATTTCGGCCGATTACGACGGCCACAATGTGCCCGCCGCGCAGAAGCCTGGCGTCACCCTCGGCATGGGCATGACCGAAAAGCAGGGCGGTTCCGACGTGCGCGCCAACACCACGGTCGCGCACACCCTGGGCGGTGATGAGTATGAACTCGTCGGACACAAATGGTTTTTCTCCGCACCGATGTCGGATGCGTTTCTGGTGCTGGCACAAGCGCCCGCTGGCCTGAGCTGTTTCCTCTTGCCGCGATGGCGGCCGGACGGCACGCGCAATGCACTGACCTTGATGCGGCTCAAGGACAAGCTCGGGAATTGGTCGAATGCGTCCGCGGAGGTCGAGTTTGCCGGCGCCTGGGCGCAGCGTATCGGCCACGAAGGCCGCGGCATCGCGACAATCCTCGAAATGGTGGCGTTGACGCGCCTTGATTGCATGTTGGGTTCGGCCGCGGAGATGCGCCGCGCACTGGTCGAGGCGATCCATCATGCGCGGCATCGCCGATCGTTCGGAAAGTTGCTCGTCGATCAGCCGCTGATGCGAAACGTACTGGCGGATCTGGCGCTGGAATCCGAGGCTGCCACGACGTTCGCATTGCGCGTCGCGCGTGCGGTCGATGCCTCGGGTCGCGATCCGCGCGAAGCCGCGTTCGCCCGCATCGCCACCGCGGTCGGAAAATACTGGATCTGCAAGCGTGCGCCGGCCTTCGTCAATGAGGCGCAGGAATGCCTGGGTGGGGCGGGCTACGTGGAGGAATCGATCCTGCCGCGGTTGTATCGCGAGGCGCCGCTGAATTCGATCTGGGAAGGCTGCGGCAATATCCAGTGTCTCGATGTGCTGCGCGCGCTGACGCGCGAGCCCGAATCACTCGCTGCGGTGCTGGATGAATTGACGTCGGCAGCCACGCTCGATGACGCCCTGGATGCGGAAATAGAGGCGCTGAAACGAGCGTTGTTGGATCCGCGCGACATCGAAGCCGGCGCGCGTTTCGTCGTGGAACGCCTGGCACTCGCGTTGCAAGCGGCGGTACTGCTGCGCGCGGGCAACGATGTGGTGGCAAGGAGCTTTTGCAGATCGCGACTCGATGGGCGCCGCGGATTGGCATTCGGAACGATTTCCACTGATCTGCCGTTTCAATCGCTGATCGATCGTGCCTGGCCTCTATGACCACATCGTCCACCGCATTGTTGCGCATCGCCATCGTCGGCTACGGCACGGCGGGGCAAGCGTGTGCGGCACTGCTTGCGCGTGATGGCCATACGCTGGAT
>JBKJTK010000064.1:0-7686 GCA_046590875.1 Chiayiivirga sp. | reverse complement strand
AGCAGGCCCAGCAGGGGGAACGCGTCCTGCGCTTCGACCAGGTCCAGACTGCGCGCACCGCCCACGATGGCGTTGTAGCGGATCACGGTGCCGGCGGAACGGTCCTTCAGTGCGCTGCCGCCCGAACCCGGGCGGAGCGGACCGAACTGGTTGTACTGGATCAGCATGCCGGCGGCTTCGGTGTAGAGATTGTGGTGTCGGTCGAAGGCGACCGTCACCGTGCCGTTGCCATACAACCGAGAGCGCTCCACCACGATGTCGCGCGAGAGCACTTCCTCCGAATCGCCCGAGGCCACGAAGAAGCCGTTGCCATTGCCTTCCAGGATGACGCCGCGCACGGTGATGTTCTCTCCGCGCTCCACGAAGATGCCGGCGGCGTTGGTGCTGTAGTTCATCGTCGCGCCGGTGGAGGCGGTGAAGCTGTATTCGTGGAAGGCGTGGCGAATGTGTAGGCCCTGGATGACGATATGCTCGGGTTTAAAGCCGAATAAATCGGTGGCGCTCCAACTCACGTGGATCAGCCCGCGTACCTCGCCGGCGCCATTTGTCGGGCGATAGCCCATGGTGGGGCGTGTGGTGGCATTTTCGCCATCGAGGATCGGCAACTCCCCACCCGGGCCCGGCACGCCGCACACCACGATGGGCTGCGCCTGCGTGCCTTGGCGCCGGAGCAGAATTTTTTCCCGATACGGTTCGGCGCGGTAGTGGATACGCACGGTGTCGCCGGCATTCAAGCCCTCCCACGGCACCGCGCCGATGGCGGCGAAGGCCTGGCCGGGTCCGACTTCGTAGGCGATGCCGCTGCCGCTATGCACGCATTGCAGGGGTGGCAGTTCGGCGATGGCGGGCGCGACCCAGCCCGTTAGCGAGGCGGCGAATGCGGCGGCGAAGAACTTCATGGCATGGTCCGGCGGGAAGGTCGCATTTGAAGATTACGCCGAAAGCGGGTGAAAGCGGCCAACCTTGACACCCATTGCCCTAAACGACTGGATGCCTTCACCTGGGGAAGTCGCCACACGCGTCGCGGCCTCACTACCTCCACGTGAAATCCCGAGCAGCGGGGCCACGAGTGCGAGCATTTGCATTGTTAAGCGCACCAATTCCGGGGACGCGAAGCGGCGTCGAACCCGTCAGTTCCAGAGGCGTGCGATCAGCTCCACCACTTCAGTCGACAGGAACGCCGACGCGATAATCGTACCGATGCCCGCGACCCAGCCGATCAGCAGCAATACACCATCGCGTTCGATCAGGGCGATGCAGTACAGCAGGAGGATGAAGCCGAGCGGGTAGTTGGTGAACGGAATCGGCAACGACAGCAGCAGGCCCAGCAGCACCAGTTGCAAGCCGGTGAAGACGTAGGCCCAGGTGTGCTCCAGCAGTTGCGGCAGGCGCGGCTTGCAGATTTTTTCCAGCCAATTGAGCAAGCGTTTGAAGCGATCGCCGAAGCGCTTCACCGTCGCGCGCTTCATGTTGCGACGGCCCAGCCACTTCGGCAGCCACGGATGCTGGAAAGTCAGCAGCATCTGCGCGCCGAACAGCGCAATGAAGGGGCCGGTGATCGCGCCGATGCCGATCGGCACCGGGATGAAGGTCGGCAACAGCACCACCAGCAGGATGGCGCCAAATGCACGTTGGCGAAATGTGTCGAGCAGGTCGTCAAGGCTCACCGTTTCGCCATTCGCTGGATCGCCGATCTCGGTCAGCATCGTGCTGGTGCGGATGGCGGTAGCGCTCGGTTTGCGCTTCTTTTTGTGCTCTGGCGGCGTGGCGTCCATCACACCGCCTCCGCATCATCGGGCGTGAGGGCCTGGATCAGCAGCTTGTCGATGCGTGCGCCGTCAAGATCGACGACTTCGACCCGCCAGCCGCTCCATTCGAAATGTTCGCCGGCGTGCGGAATGCGGCCGAAGCGCGCGATCACCATGCCGGCGGCGGTGTTGTAGTCGTGATCCTCTTCCGACGGTAGCGCGCTGACGGCCAGCAGCTCGCGCAAGTCTTCGGTGGAAAGGCTGCCATCGACCAGATAGCTGCCGTCGTGGCGGCGCACCACCATAGCCTCGTCGCCCGCATCGCTCTCCGCGGTTTGCAGTCGACCCAGCACCGCGCCGAGCAGATCGTTGAGCGTGACCACGCCCAGGATGTCGCCGTATTCGTCCACAACCAGGGCCAGGTGCGCCCCTTCGTCGCGGAAGATTTCCAGCAGGTTCAGCGCACGGGTGGAATCGGACACGAACAGTGGCGGCTTGAGATCGCGGAACAGGTCCTGCGCGTCGGTGCCGATCAGGCTGGCGAGCGACTTGGCTTCCAGTACGCCGATTACTTCGTGATCGTTGCCGCGATAGACCGGATAGCGCGAATACGGCGTGTCGCGCAGTATCTGCAGGTTCGCCTCGCGCGGTGCGGCTGCGTCGAGCCAGGAAATGCGCACGCGCGGAGTCATGAAACTGTCGGCGGTGCGATCGCCGAGGCGCATCACGCGGTTCATCATGTTGCGCTCGTCGTCGTCGATCAGTCCCTGCTCGTGGCCTTCGGCCACCAGCATGCGGATTTCCTCCTCCGACACCCGCGAGCCATCGGTGCGATGCAAGCGGAACAGTTTGAGCAGCACGCGCGTGCTGAGCGACAGCAACCACACGAACGGCGCGGTCGCTTTCGATACCAGGAGCATCGGTCCTGCCACGACGGTGGCGATGGCCTCGGGCGCCAGCAGCGCGGCCCGCTTGGGTACCAGCTCGCCAAAGATGATGCTGAAATAGGTAATCAGCGTGACACTGATGGCAACCGATACGCCCTGGGTCAACTCCGGGTCCCAACCGAAAGGCAGCAGCCACGTCGCGACGCGCGCGCCAATCGCCGCGCCACCGAACACGCCATTGAGGATGCCGATCAGCGTGATGCCGACCTGCACGGTCGAAAGAAAGCGCTCGGGATGCTCGGCCAGTTCGAGCGCAGCTTGTGCGCGGCGGCTATCGCCAGCCAGTTGCCGGAGCTTGGCCTTGCGGGCCGCGACCACGGCCATTTCCGAGAGGGCGAAGAAGCCGTTGACCAGGATCAACAGCGCAACGATGAGGATTTCGAGAGTCATGGGACGCCGGGAAGGACACGCCGGCAAACATTTCCGTCAGGAGGAATCGGCGCGTCACTATGCCACAGTCGCGGGACGCTCCCCGCGTTTCGACCGGTCGAGTCGGGCTTGCTCGGCTGCTGTTTCGTGCCGCAACAGCGGATCAAGCGCCGCTCTACCGCCACACGCCCTCGGTAAAATGCGCCGCGTTCCACCACAGATGGGTTGCGATCGAAAACGCATACCCAAGCGCGATTGCCCAGGTCCAGCGCAGATGGCTGAAGAAGGTGTACTGGCCCTTCGAGGTGCCCATCAAGGCCACGCCGGCGGCCGAACCCACCGACAGCATGCTGCCGCCGACGCCTGCGGTGAGGGTGATCAAAAGCCACTGGCCATGATCCATCGGCGGGTTCATCTGCAGCACCGCGTACATGATAGGGATGTTGTCGACGATGGCCGAGGCTGTGCCCATGACGATGTTGGCCCAGGTGTGGCCGAGACCGCCGTAGAGTTCCGTTGACGCCAGTTCGAGAAAGCCAAGCGTCGACAACCCACCGACGCATAGCAGTACCCCGTAGAAGAACAACAGCGTGTCCCATTCCGCGCGCGCGATGATGTTGAAGATGCTGTACGGCTCGTGATCCGGGTGCGGATCCGGTTCGTCGAAACGCGTCTGACGACGACCGATCACATAAGCGTACAACTTCAGCAACGCCAGACCGGTCAACATGCCGTACACCGGTGGCATGTGCAGGAACTGCTTGCCGCAGACGGTGATCACGATGGTGAGTACGAACAGGCCGCAGATCACGAAGCCGCCGTACTTCACGTCGGCATCGTCGCGCCCCGGTGACGGCTTGCCCTGCGGCAGGGCGAAGTGCATGCATAGCGCAGGTACCAGCCAGTTCACCACGGAGGGCACGAAAATGCGAAAGAACTCGAAGAACTCGACCTGGTGCGCCTGCCAAACCATCAGCGTGGTGATGTCGCCGAATGCACTCCAGGCGCCGCCGGCGTTCGCGGCCACCACAATATTCACGAAGGCGATGCTGATGAAGCGCGCATTGCCCGCACCGACCGCCAGCACCACGGCCGCCATGATGAGGGCGGTGGTGAGATTGTCGAGGACGGCGGAAAGAAAAAACGCGAGCAAGCCGGTGAGCCAGAAGAGTTGTCGGTAACCGAAGCCGCGGGTCACCAGTTCCGCACGCAGCGCCTCGAAGACATTGCGTTCGGTCATTGCGCTGACGTAGGTCATCGCCACGATCAGGAAGAAAAACAGTTCGGAAAATTCCAGGAAGATGTGGCGAAACGCGGTGCTCGCCACCTCGCTGCCGATCGATGGATCGCCCGCCGCATGCCAGGCGATCAAGCCCCAGATCAGCGCGGCGCCCAGCATCACCGGCTTGGACTTGCGCAGGTGGGTGCGCTCCTCCAGCACCACGAAGGCATAGGACACGACGAAGATCGCCAGGGCGATCCAGCCGACTGGGTGCCTGGTCAGTTCGAGATTGGCGCCAACAGCTGCGGCAAACACGGGGGCAGGCAGGAGCAAGACAGCGAGTGCCGGGATGCAGCGCATGGTCAAATATCGGGGGGCAGGATAGAAGGCGCGCTAGGTTAGCGTCTGGCGGTGACCGGCGAAAGCGCGTGGCCTCTTCCACTGATCCGTGCGGGAAAAGGAAACAACAGCGCCGCGCCACCTGTAACATAAACATCATCGAATCGTAGTAAATTCCGCGGCGCCACGGGGCCAGCTCCGGCGGCCTTCTTCATTGCCCATCCCAAGGTTCGCCCATGTTCTCCCTGCAAACCATTTTCGGCAAAGGCGACAAGTTCTACGGCTTGCTGGAAGCGGCCGCCGATGCCGCCGTGCAGAGCGCCAAAGCGCTCACGGCGCTGGTGAAGGCCAACGGTGCCGTTGCCCCGCTGACCGAGTTCAAACTCGCGCGGCAGAAGGAGAAGGAGATTTCCGAGCGCATCAGTCGCGAACTGGTGAACACTTTCGTCACCGCGCTCGATCGGGAGGACATCGAGTCCATCGGCAACGCGATCTATCGCATCCCCAAGACCATCGAGAAGTTTGCTGATCGCTACATCCTGGCCGCCGAGAAGCTCTCCGGACTCGACTTCGGCCCGCGCGCGGAGATGCTGGAGCAAGCCGCCGTACTGGTGGCGGAAATGGTGCGCGGATTGCGCAAGATGAATCTCGACACGATGAAGGATCTTTACGATCGACTGCGCAATGTCGAGGGCGAGGCCGATCGGCTGATTCTCGAGATGTATCGCGACTTGTACGCCGGCAAGCACGACGGTCTGCAGGTGTTGTTGATCAAGGATTTCTTCGAATTGCTGGAGAAAGCCATCGATCGTTGCCGCGAGGCCGGCATGATCGCGTATCACATCGTGCTCAAGAACTCCTGAGACCTGGCCCGACTCATGCTGACCCTGGTCCTGCTGGTCATCCTGACCGCGCTGGTGTTCGAGTACATCAACGGCTTTCACGACACCGCGAACTCGATCGCCACCGTGGTCGCGACCAAGGTGTTGTCGCCGTTCCAGGCGGTGGCGCTGGCCGCTACCATGAACCTCGTCGGCGCGCTGTATGGCACGGCAGTGGCGAAAACCATCGCCTCCGGCCTGGTCGATGTGCAGATCGTCACCATCACCTCGCAGGTGCTGATCTGCGCGCTGACCGGCGGCATCGTGTGGAACCTGATCACGTGGTACGTCGGCATGCCGTCGTCTAGCAGCCACGCCCTGATCGGCGGACTGTGCGGCGCGGCCCTCGCCGCCGCCGATACCAACTGGCACGCGATCATCTGGTCGCAACCCGCGGACCCCTGGTACAAGGGCGCCGGTCTGCTGTGGAAGGTCGTGGTGCCGATGTTCAGTTCGCCGCTCATGGGCTTCACCACTGGCTTGCTGATCATGGGCCTGTTGTTTGCAATCATCGCGGGCATGTCAAACGCCGGCGGCGTGCTCGCGCGCATGGCGCGCCCGCGCTGGGTCAATGCGTTCTTTGGCAAGGCGCAGATCGTCTCGGCGGGCTACATGGGCTTCGCGCACGGCCTCAACGATGCGCAGAAGACCATGGGCATCATCGCGCTCGCGCTGGCGAGCGCGTCCACGGTGGGCACGCTGGACCAACTGCCGGATTGGCTTGCCTTCCTGCGACCGAGCGACGCGGCGCTCAAGGATGGCGACATCGACACCTGGATCAAGCTCACCTGCGCCGTCGTGATGGCGGCAGGCACCGCGGCGGGCGGCTGGCGCATCATCAAGACGCTCGGCCACAAGCTGGTGAAGCTGCACCCGATCCACGGTTTCGCGGCCGAAACCAGCGCGGCCTCGGTGATCACGCTGGCGTCCTCGCTCGGTATCCCGGTGTCGACCACGCACAACATCTCGGCCGCAATCATGGGCGTGGGCACGGCGAAGAGCCTCAACGCGATCAAGTGGACGGTGGTGGAGCGGATGATCTGGGCCTGGCTGCTCACCATCCCCGCGGCCGGCGGTGTCGCCTACCTGCTGGTGGAACTGCTCAAGCTGATGGGCTGGGCTTAGAGGATTTTCCTCCTCTCCTTCAAGGAGAGGGCCGGGATGAGGATGGTGTTGATCCGTATGCGGCGTGAACACCATCCCCACCCAACCTTCCCCTTGAAGGAAAGGGACAAAAAAGGCCCGCGCAAGCGGGCCTTTTCGCTCTCAGAGTTCCTGCTTCTATCAGAACAAATCGCCGCCGGCGGAAAATGCACGCTCGATGCGATCGCCCAGGCCGCCGATCTCGATCACGACGCGGTCGATCTCGGCTGCGGTCAGGCCGGTGAAGGGACGGTTCTCGCACAGTTGCAGATACGGTGAGCCATCGAGTTCGGACACCGCCAGATAGCCGACACGCTGCTCCCAGTTGAAGCTCAACGCGCGCTTGGCGTCGACGCCCATCATCGGCGCGATCGCGGTGCTGACACGCAGGTACTTGCGGCCGTCGTCACCTTCGATCTCCGACAGGAAGATGCCCTGATGTCGCGTACCTTGCTCCAGGGTCATCTCGATCCCGACCATGTAGCGATCGTTGGTACGCACCGTGTAATGCGTGGTGGCGTGGACGCGGATTTGCTCGAAGTTCTGCATGGTGTCGGTGTGGCCGTGGACTGAGCGCGTATTCTATCAGCCCCTTGCCGCAACCGGTCGCGACCATGCCCGCCGATGCCGAACGCCGCATCCTCGATGCCGTGCGCGCGATCCCGCAGGGACGCGTGGCAGGCTACGGCGAAATCGCGCGCCGCGCCGGTTTGCCGCGCCGCGCCGGTTTGCCGCGCCGCGCCCGCCTGGTCGCCCGCGTGCTGTCGCACAACACCGAACCGGACTTGCCCTGGCATCGCGTGCTGCGCGCCGACGGACGCATCGCGTTCCCGCCCGGCAGCAAGGGCTATCGCGAACAATCGGCGCGCCTGAAGCGCGAAGGCGTGAAGGTGGAGAAAGGGCGGGTGCGCTTCGTCAACGATGCCGCCAGTATCGATGCGTTGATCTGGGGGCCGGGTCAGTAGGCGGGCGGACGCGACCTACACCGCAGAGACTGCACCCCGCCGCCGAAACCATCCCGCGATGCTGCGCCGCGC
>JBKJTK010000037.1:0-11471 GCA_046590875.1 Chiayiivirga sp. | reverse complement strand
GGCTCCTGGGCCGCAGGAAGCAGGCGTGCAGGGTGTAGCCATCGCCGGGCAGGCGATGGCGGCCATGATCATCGAGCAACGCCGGGAGGAAATGGAACTGCACGTCCGGGCGTTCATCATCCGCAAGTCGGCTGCGAACGAAACCACCGCCCTCGGCGATATTGCTGGTACCTGGGCCATTGCGGTGCACGTAATAGTTCCAGGCCACCGACAGATCGCTGACGCGGTCGTAGGTGACAGGTTTGAGGCTGCGGTGCAGGGTGCAGACGTCGAGATGGTCCTGCAGATTGGCACCGACCTCGGGCGCGTCGACCTGCACCGCGACGCCGTGCTGGCGCAGATGGTCGCTGGGGCCGATGCCCGACAGCATCAACAACTGCGGCGAATTCACCGCGCCGCCGCTCAACAACACTTCGCGCGTTGCGCTGTAGTGGAAGGCCTTGCCACCGGCGGTGCAGACCACGCCGGTGGTTCGGCCGCGTTCGATCGTCACGCGATTGACGCGCGCCCCGGTGATCACGGTCAGATTCGCACGCTTGCGTACCGGCGTCAGATAACCCGCGGCGGTGGAGCAGCGCGCGCCGTTGCGCTGGGTCACCTGATAGAGACCGAAACCCTCTTGCTCGACGCCGTTGAAGTCCGGATTGGCGCGATGTCCGGCTTCGGCGGCGGCCTGCAGAAACACGTTGCTCAGTGGGTTGGTGTAGCGCAGGTCGGCTACCCCCAACGGGCCGTCGCCGCCGTGCCATCTGTTGAACTCCCGCTCATCCTGAGCCTGTCGAAGGACGCGAGCGTTGCCTTCGGCGCGCTTGAAGCAGGGCAGCACCTCATCCCAGCTCCAGCCGGTCGCGCCATTGGCCGCCCACTCGTCGTAATCCATGCGATGGCCGCGGATGTAGCACATCGCATTGATCGAGCTGGAACCGCCCAGCACCTTGCCCCGCGGCCACCACATGCGGCGCCCGGCCATTTCGGCTTCCGGCGCGGTGCTGTAATCCCAATTCACGCCCTTCTGCCCGACAAGTTTGGCAAAACCGGCCGGCATGTGGATGAAGGGGTGCCAATCGCGCGGACCGGCTTCGAGCAACAGCACGCGGACGTCTGGGTTTGCGCTGAGACGGTTGGCAAGCACGCAGCCGGCCGAACCGGCACCGATGATGATGTAGTCGTACACGGCGTTCACTTAGCGAAGGGCAAGGGACACTAGGCCGCGAGCATAGAGCAAATGCTCCAGCCGCCAGGTTGGTTGCGAGGCGACTGTGATCTGCGTCGCGAACATGCGCGGCGCATCCATTGCGACGGTGCCGGGGTGGCGCGCGTGGCGAGGCTCGGTTACCGTGCTCATTGCCTCGTGGAATACGTCGATGTCGCAGCCAGCCATTGCCGCTTCGATCGTCGGGCACTTTCGCGAAGCGTTGCGCGCGTCGCCTCCGCTGCTTTGGGCATTCGCCTATTTCTTCTTCCTGCTTTGCGGCTATTACGTGCTGCGTCCGGTGCGCGAGGCCATGGGTGCCTCGGCCGACGTGCAGGCGGTGTTTCCGCCCTGGCTGATTGACGCCTTTGCGCGCCGCGGATTGTCGCTGGGCGAGTTCACCCTGCAAGTGCTGTTCACCTGCACCTTTCTCATCATGTTGCTGCTGCAACCGGCGTATGGCGCGCTGGTAAGCCGCTTTCCGCGCCGGGTTTTCCTGCCGGCGGTGTACGGCTTCTTCATCGTCACCTTGCTGGTGTTCTACGTCGCATTCAACAGCGGCATGCCGGGACGCGGTATGGCGTTCTTTCTTTGGATCGCGGTGTTCAACTTGTTTGCTGTGGCGGTGTTCTGGAGCTTCATGGCCGACGTGTTCGATACCGCCGAGGCGCGCAGCTACTACGGCTACATCGGCGCGGCCGGCACCCTCGGCGCGCTGCTCGGGCCGATCCTGACGCGCGTCCTGGTCGAGCGCATCGGCATCGCCAACTTGATGTTGGTGGCCGCAGCCTTTCTCATTGCCTGCGTTTTTTGCCAGTTACGGCTGCGGCTTTGGGCGGTGAAGCGTGAGGCCGAACGGGCCGAGCGTGACGGCGAGGTTCCGATGGGCGGCTCGATGCTGGCCGGTCTGGGCCTGGTGCTGCGCGAGCCGCTGTTGCGTTGGATGGCGGTGGTGGTGCTGCTGGGCATCGGCGTGGGGACACTGCTGTACAACGAACAGGCGGCAATCGTGCGTGCCCACTATCCCGAGGCGCGCGCGGCCACCGCGTACTACGCCAACATCGACCTGGCGATCAACGCGCTGACTCTGTTCGTGCAGTTGTTCGTAACGCGCTGGCTGCTGTCGCGGCATGGCATCGCGCCGGCGTTGCTGATTCCGCCGGTCGCGATCCTGTTCGGCTACTGCCTGCTCGCCGCCACGCCGCTGCCAATCCTGGTGGCAATCGTGCAGATACTCACCCGCAGCACCGAGTTCTGCCTCAACAAGCCGGCGCGCGAAACCATTTATACCCAGGTGCCGCGCGAATGGCGTTACAAGGCCGGCGCGGCGATCGACACCGTGATCTACCGTGGCGGCGATCTCACCTTCGTCTGGGTGCACAAGTTCCTCTCGCCCTTCGGCAGCAGCGCGGTATTCGGCGCCGGCGCGTTGATCGCGCTCGGGTTTGGTTTCAGCGCCTGGAACCTGCTGCGCGCGCACTCCCGCCTATCGGAGCCAGGGCAACCGGTGCCCCCGGGGTGAAGTGCCAGGCACCGCGATTGGCGCTCGCGGGTGGCTTGCTGGCGTTGACGGCGGTTTTCGGCCTGCGCGCCGAGGTGGTGGTACAGGAGCAGCGCCGCCACTACCTGCTGGATGCCAGCACCTTGCCGCTGCTCGCGGTGCAGCTGCAGGCCAGCGGCAGCGACGCTGCAAGCGGTCGCCGTTCGCACGGCCTCACAGAAGCCGGGATCGAGACCCGCTACGAACTCAATCCGCGCGTGGATGGTCGCTGCGCGCTGCGCCAGATCCGGGTGAAAGTGCAGCTGATCCAGACCTTGCCCGACTGGAAGCCCGCGCAGCCGCCGCCCGAAGGCATGGCCGCGCGCGTGTCCCGCATGTTGGACGGATTGGCCAGCCACGAAATCGGCCATCGCCGTCATGTGCTCGACACGGCGTCATCCATCGACCGCAAGCTCAGCGCGCTCAGCGTCGCGGAATCCTGCGAGCGGGCCCGGCGCGCGGCGGAGCGCGTGGTGTCGCGCGAGCTGATCCGGTTACGGGTGGGCGAGCGCAACTACGATCTCGCCACTGACCGCGGTCGCAGGCAGGGGGCCGTGTTGGAGCTGGAGTCGCCATCGCCACGGCCACGGCCGGGCAGGCAACGCTAGGGCTTCAGCGTTTGGGCGATAGCCACATCAGGATGCGGGCGTGGAAGACCTTGTCGCCACTCGCGTCGAGCACGTCGACATTGACCGGCAGTTCATAACCAGATCCAGCGCTGACGATCGGTATTTCCGGCGTGGCGATGCCGCGCAGGGTGCCTTTGGCTTTCTTCAGGTAAGCGACCGTCATGCCTTTGGGAATCCAGCGCATGTCGTGCGGCAGGCTGGCATCGGTCATCACGCCGGCGCAGAGTTCGGCCAGATTGCATAGCGCAATCGCGTGCACCGTGCCGATGTGGTTGTGGACCCGGCGGCGATCCGGAATCGTTGCCTCGCACCTGCCGGCTTCGAGCAGGGTGAAGCGCGGCGCGATGGTGGCGAAGTAGGGTGCCTTGAAGCAGACCGTGCGACTGAACAACCAGTTTCCGGCCGGCCAGCGTTGAAGCTTGCGGTAAAGCGCGAGGACGTTGGGTTGCGACATCGCGGCAGCGTCAGGCCGCGCGCCCGAGGCTGGTCCTGCGCTCCAGCGAAGCGGCGACCAGTTCGGACGGATCGAAGTCATCCACCGAGATCGCATCGTGCACCAGTACCTGCAGTTCCTGCAGCAGCGCGACTTCGTCCGAGCTCAGCAGGCCCTTGAGCTGCGCTTCGTGCAGTTGGGTATCGTGTTCCAACGCGGCGATCTCGCCGGACTTCAAGGCCTTGTGGAACTTGCGTTCCACCGGCTCGGCGGCGATCACTTTCGCCAGTGCGAAGTTGATGCGTCCCGCGGGGTTGTTTGCGCACGGGGTGAGGAACGCACCTTCGCCGAGGCGGTCGCGGGCCTCGCTGGGCGTCAGCAGCAGGGCGGCGACGCGATGCCCAAGCCGATCCGACGGCGCTTGCGCACGCCGGCCCCAGGGGAACACCAGCATCCACAAAACCCAACCGACGGGGCGGATCGGAAAATTGCGCAGCGCGGTCGAAAGCGCCAATTCGATCTTGTAAGCGGCATCGTGGAACGCCCAGGCCAGCAGCGGCTGGTCGCCGGCCGGACGCTCGACGTCCTCGTAACGCTTGAGCATGGCACTGGCGATGTAGAGCTGGCTCAGGACATCGCCCAGTCGCGCGGAAAGTTTTTCCTTGAACTTGAGCTTGCCGCCCAGCGTCAGCATTGAGGTGTCGGCGACCAGCGCGAGGTTGGCGGAATAGCGATTGAGCTTGCGATAGAAACGCCGAGTGTAGGCATCCCCGGGCGCGCGGCCGAAGCGTGCGGCGGTGAGTCCGAACCACAGGCTGCGCACCGCGTTGGAGATTGCAAAGCCGATATGGCCGAACAGGTTGCGGTCGAATTCATTGAGGCGCGTGTCCGGGTCCGGATGCTGCGCCGCCTGCATCTCCTTCAACACCCAGGGATGGCAGCGGATTGCGCCCTGACCGAAGATCATCAGCGAGCGCGTCATGATGTTGGCGCCTTCCACCGTGATTCCGATCGGCGCCGCCTGCCAGCCGCGGCCGAGATAATTCTTGGGACCGAGGATCACGCCCTTGCCGCCGTGAATGTCCATCGCGTCGCGTGCGACTTCGCGTCCGAGCTCGGTACAGTGGTACTTCGCGATGGCCGAAGGCACCGCGGGTTTCTCGCCGCGATCCACGGCGGCCGCGGTGGCTTGCGACAATGCGCTGGCGGCGTAGGTGTAGCCGGCGATGCGTGCGAGCGCTTCTTCCACGCCTTCGAAGCGGCCGATGGAAAGCCCGAACTGCTTGCGGATGCGGGCGTAAGCGCCGGTCACGAGCGCGGCCAGTTTCATCGAGCCGGAAGCCGTCGAGGGCAAGGTGATCGCGCGACCGACCGAGAGACACTCCACCAGCATGCGCCAGCCTTGTCCGATGTAGTCCTCGCCGCCGATCAATTGCGACAACGGCAGGAACACGTCCTTGCCTTTCACCGGCCCGTTCATGAAGGCGCAGTTGAGAGGAAAGTGGCGACGCCCGACCTGCAGACCCGCGGTATCGTGCGGTACCAAGGCGAGCGTGATGCCGCGATCGGTCTCGGGGCCGAGCAGGCCATCGGGATCGTGCAGGCGGAATGCCAGACCGATGACAGTCGCGACCGGGGCAAGCGTGATGTAGCGCTTGTCGAAACTCAGCTTAACGCCGACCACGCGCGCGCCGCCCCATTCGCCTTCGCAGACGATGCCGTAGTCGGGCAGCGATGTCGCATCCGAACCGGCGGTCGGGCCGGTGAGCGCGAAGCACGGAATCTCGCGACCATCGGCGAGGCGCGGCAGGTAGTGATTTTTCTGCTCGTCGGTGCCGTAGTGCAACAGCAACTCTGCGGGTCCGAGCGAATTCGGCACGCCCACGGTGGAAGAAAGCGTGCTTGAAATCGACGCCAGCTTCGCGATCACGCGTGAGTGCGCGGTGGCCGAAAAGCCGAGGCCGCCGTAGTCCTTCGGGATGATCATGCCGAAGAACTTGTGCTTCTTCAGGTACTCCCAGATTTCCGGCGGCAAGTCGGCTCGGACGTGGGTGATGTCCCAGTCGTTGGTCATCTTGCAGACTTCTTCCACCGGGCCGTCGAGGAAGGCTTGCTCAGCCGCCGTGAGCACCGGTTTGGGCTGCGCCAACAGCACCTTCCACTGCGGCATGCCAGAGAACAATTCGCCCTCGAATCCGACCGTGCCCGCTTCCAGTGCGGTCTTCTCGGTGTCGGAGAGCTGCGGCAGCATCTTGGTGTAGATCTTCAGCAGCGGCGCGGTCAGCTTGCTGCGCCGGATGCCGGTGTGCAGCAAGGGCGCGGCGACCACGAGGAACAACAGGCCCGCGATGACCGTGGCGACGACACTGGCCTTGAGCAGCAGTGCCGCGGCAAGACCCGCAACGCTCAGCACGGCCCAGGTCTTGAGCGACACCCGGTGATAGGCCGCAAACGCGCCCGTCAGGAGCAGGGCAAGGAAAGGCAGGACGTAGTAGGTCATGGATCGACTCCGGGGGAGGGCGCGTTGCGGCGGTCGATTGACGGGCTGCGCAGCGTAGTGAGGAAAGTCAGTATCGCGCTGGTGAACGCGTCATTGCGATCGCCGGCAACCATGTGGGTCGCATCGGCGATGCGTACGTGTTCGGCGTGCGGCGCCAGGGCAAGAAATTCGTCTACGGTCGCGTCGGAGACCAGGTCGCTGAGCCCGCCGCTGATCAGCAAGGTGGGGATGCGGACGCGGGTTGCCGCGTGCATCAACCGGGTCTGGTAGCGCGCGCCGTCGCGCGCGACATCGTCCAGCAGACGCGGGTCCCAGTGCCAACGCCAGCGGCCGTCGGCGTGGCGCACGAACAAGCTGGACAGTTCGGCCGGAGTTTTGCGCCGCCGGCGGTGCGGCAAGTAGGCCGCGATCGATTCTGCGGCCGCTTCAAGACTGGCGAAGCCTTCGGGGTGTGCGCCCATGAAATCGAGGATGCGCTCGACGCCCTGAGATTCCCAGCGCGGCGTGATGTCGACCAGCACCAGCGCAGCGTAAAGACCGGATTCCGATTCGCCCTCGGTCAGCAAACCCAGCAGGCCCCCCATCGAGGCGCCCACCAATACCGGCTTCTGCGCGGTGGTCCGAGCCAATGCGGCCGCGTCGGCCACGAACTGTTCCATCGAGTACGGGCGTGCGGGCGGATTCCAGTCGCTCTCGCCGTGGCCGCGGCCATCGACGGCGAGTCCGCCATAACCGGCCTGCGCCAGCCGCTGTGCCGTCGGACCCCAGGCCTGGCGCGTCTGGCCGAAACCGTGCAGATAAAGAATGTCGGGAACACCCGGCGATCCGCGCATGCGCTCGTGCGCCAGTCGCAAGCCGTCGAACGAACGCGACTCCCCACGCTCGGTACGCGCAAGTGCGGTAGTCACATCAGGGGCCATGGCAGGTTCCATACCCGAGAGTATGGAAGGGGCGATGCGAGCTTGTCAATACGCATGCGTATGGATTCGATACGAAGTCGTAGGTCAATGAAATGAATAGCAATTTGACAAAGTTGGGGGCGCCGTCGGGCTTGCAATACGGCCACACGCGGTTAGACTGCGGGGATGTTGGGAGCGATCAAGAAAATCGAACGTGGTCCGCGCCTGTCGGCCGAAGACTGGGCCAAGGCGGCGCTGGACCTGATCGCCGAGGGCGGCGTGGCAGCGGTGGCGGTGGAACCGCTGGCGCGCCGGCTTGGCGTCACCAAGGGCAGTTTCTACTGGCACTTTCCTTCGCGCGAGGCGCTTCTGAAGGCGGCATTGGAACGCTGGGAGCGGGTCGAACTGGAAGAAGTGTTCGCGCGTGTGGAGGCGATCGCTGATCCCCGCGAGCGCATGCGGGAACTCTTCCGCCGCGTCGCGCACGAGGTGAAGTCCCATGTCATCTACTCCGAATTGTTGAAGGCGCTGGATCATCCGGTGGTACAGCCGGTGATGCAGCGTGTCTCCAAGCGGCGTCTGGATTATCTGATGCTGGCGTTCCGCCAGGTCGGGATGGCGCGCGCCGAGGCACAGAACCGCGCCCGCTTGGCCTATGCCGCCTATGTCGGCTTCCTGCAGTTGTCACTGCAACTCGGCCAGCCGCGGCTGCACCTCGATGAGTTCGATGCCTATGTCGAGCATGTGACGTCGACCCTGATTCCTGCGCGTTGAGGAAAGGTCTGACCCCAATGCCAATGGCTTAATCGTCGTCATCCACGCGCAAGCAGAGATCCCGTGACGGGCGCTCTACCTGAGGTCCATCAGGTCGTTGCGGTTTCCGCTTTTGCGGGAATGACGAAACACAGACGGATCAGGTGTAAGTGAATACCATCCAGATCGGTCCTCTCTCCCCTCTTCCTTGTGCGACCGCCGACCCGATCGGCGCAGGAGTAATGTTCTCGATGTCCAGTTCGTTTGCCGCGCTCAACCAGTGGGTCGAAGAAGTCGCCCGCCTCACTGAACCTGATCGCATTCACTGGTGCGACGGTTCCGAGGCCGAATACCGCGCACTGGTAGCAGAGATGGTCGAGTCGGGCACGCTCATCCCGCTGAACCCGCAGACGCATCCGGACTGCTATCTGCATCGGTCGTCGGTGTCGGACGTGGCCCGGGTCGAGCATCTGACCTTCGTCTGCACTCGCGAGCGCGACGCTGCGGGTCCGAACAACCACTGGATGGCGCCCACCGAGGCCCACACGAAGATGGACGCCCTGTTCGCCGGATGCATGCGCGGGCGGACGATGTATGTGGTGCCTTACTGCATGGGCCCAATCGCGTCTCCGCTCGCACGTTGCGGCGTCGAGATCACCGACAGCGCCTACGTGGTCGCCAACATGCGCCTGATGACGCGGATGGGCGCCGCGGCACAGGCGCGTATCGAGCGCGAGGGAAAGTTCGTCAAGGGGCTGCACTCGACCGGCGAGCTCGATCCGGAGCGTCGCTTCATCATGCATTTTCCGGAAGAGCTCACGATCAAGTCGTTCGGCTCTGGCTACGGCGGCAATGCGCTGCTGGGCAAGAAGTGCCACGCGCTGCGCATCGCCTCCTGGCAGGCGCGCGAGGAAGGCTGGCTGGCCGAGCACATGTTGATCGTCGGCATCCAGAACCCGCAGGGACAGACGCATTACGTCGCGGCCGCGTTTCCGAGTGCCTGCGGCAAGACCAATTTGGCGATGCTGATTCCGCCGGAAGGCTATCGTCGCGATGGCTGGAAGGTCTCCACCATCGGCGACGATATCTGCTGGATGCAGCCGGGTGCGGATGGACGCCTGTACGCGATCAATCCCGAGGCCGGCTATTTCGGTGTCGCGCCGGGAACCAGCGCCAAAACCAACCCGAACGCACTCGCCATGTTGCAGCGCGATGCGATCTTCACCAACGTGGCGGTGACCGCCGACAACCAGCCCTGGTGGGAAGGGCTGCCGGATGGCGTGCCGGTGAAGGATTGGCAAGGACGCGACTACGATGCGTCGGACATGAGCGGCAAGAACGGACCCGCCGCGCATCCGAACTCGCGCTTCACCGTCAGCGCCCGCCAGTGCCCCAGCTGGTCGCCGGAAGCCGAGAACCCGCAGGGCGTGCCGCTGTCGGCCATCATCTTCGGCGGCCGACGCGAGTCCCTCGTGCCGCTGGTTTTCCAGGCGCGCGACTGGATCCACGGCGTGCTGGTCGGGGCGGCGATGGCGTCGGAAACCACAGCGGCGGCGACGGGTGCGGTCGGCGTGGTGCGGCGCGACTCGATGGCGATGAAACCGTTCGCCGGCTACAACTTTGGCGACTACTTTGCCCACTGGTTGTCGTTTGCGCAGCGCGCCGCAAACCCGCCGAAAGTTTTCCACGTCAACTGGTTTCGCAAGGACCGCGACGGCAAGTTCCTGTGGCCGGGCTTCGGCGACAATATGCGGGTGCTGGAGTGGGTGCTGAAACGCTGCGCCGGCACGGTGGGTGCGGTCGAGACGCCGATCGGCTTCCTGCCGCATCGGGAGGACCTCAACCTCGACGGCCTCGCGCTCGACCACGCCACGCTCGACAAGTTACTCAATGTGGATAGGGCCGATTGGCAACAGGAGTTCGCCGCGATCGGTGACTACCTCAAGGAGTACGGCGCGCATACCCCCGCCACACTGCACCAGCAGCAGCAGCGCATCGCGGCGGCGCTGGCGGATTGAGGTAAATCCTTCTCCCTTCGGGAGAAGGAAAGATGCGCTGCCTTAAACCTTCGAGACAGCAGCGGCATCCAAGCGGATATGCTGCTCGCCGCCTCTCTCCCGATTTATGCGCCTGCCATGCCCGATGCGACGCCCGCCGTCGACACGGACACCGACTTGGTGATACGCGCGGCGCGCGGTGAAAGTCGCGCCTTCGAGGCCTTGTACCGACGCCATGTGCGTCGCATCCATGGCGTCATCTGGCGCCTGGTGGGAGGCGTGGACGCGCGCGCGGAGGAGTTGACCCAGGACGCCTTCGTGAAGGCCTGGCAGGCGCTACCGGATTTCCGTCAGGACAGTGCATTCTCGACCTGGATGCATCGACTGGCGGTGAATACCGCGTTGATGGACTTGCGTAGCCGCGCCGGCGCCGAGGCGCTGGAAACCGACGACACTGCGCTTGAACACCAGCCGGCGCCGCACGCGCGCCGCGACCTGGGCCTCGACCTGGAAAAAGTGGTCGCCAAGCTGCCACCGCGCGCCCGTGCCGTGCTCGTGCTGCACGATGTGGAAGGCTGGAAGCACCAGGAAATCGCCACCGAACTCGGCATGGCGGTGGGCAGCTCGAAGGCGCAATTGCATCGCGCCCGCGGTCTGCTGCGAAACATGCTCGGAGGAATGTCATGAACACGCCGAACGACGAACTCGACCTGCGGCGTCGCCTGCGCCAACTGCCTAGCGAGCGCGAACCGACGCGTGATCTCTGGATCGGGATCGAATCCCGCCTCGGTGACATCTCGATGTCCACCCGAGCGCCGCGTACTCGCGCGCGAGCTTGGGCAGGATGGGCTTGGACCGGGTTAGCCGCCGTCGCCTCTCTAGTGTTGGCGATTGGCGTGGCCTTGCGCCCCGCATCCATCACCGCGCCGGCGCCTACGACAAGTCAAACCTACTCGAACCAGGCCACTTCGAATCAGGCCACTTCGAAGCGGGCGCGCGGTGCGAATGAAACGGTCCGACGCGAAGCCGAAGCGATCACGCTCGAATACCGCCTCGCGCTCGAGCCCTTTGCCGCCGCTGAACTGCCGCACGAATTGCAGGGTGCCGCCGTTGAACTCGACGCGAGTGCGCAGCAACTGCGTCGCGCCCTGCGCGAGCAACCCGACGCCCTCTATCTGCTCGACCGCCTGCGTCGTACCTACGACCAGCGCCTCAAGCTCAGCCAGCGAGCCATGCTGAGTTGAGCGCGAACCGCATTCTTCCGGAGTCAACTTTATGAAGCGCCTTCTTGTAAAACGAATTGCCCTCGCCGTAGCCCTCAGCCTCGCGCTGCCCATTGCTTTCGCTGCGACGCCGTTTGACGAAACCCGCGCGCTGAATCCGGATGCCGATGTCTCGCTCGACAATCGCACCGGCCGGATCGTTGTGAATACCTGGGATCGGGCGGAAATCCGCATCGCCGGACAGCGCGGCGACGGCACCAAGGCGTTGCTGATCGAGGGTGACGCTTCCGACCTCAGCGTCAGGA
>JBKJTK010000031.1:0-12493 GCA_046590875.1 Chiayiivirga sp. | reverse complement strand
CTGGATGGGGAGCGGCAGCGGCCATCAGGGCCGTATCGAAGGCGCGCAGGTGCAGAACATTCCGGAGTTCGGCGACGTGTTGTCCTCGAGCAGTGGCCGCGGGCCCGTGGCCACCGCCGGCGTGCTGAAACCGGACCTGACTGCGCCTGGCAGCAGCATCCTCGCGGCGGGGCAAACCGGCAGCGGTACCGAGTTCATGAGCGGCACCTCGATGGCCTCACCGCATATTTCTGGTGCTTCGGCCTTGTTGATCTCAGCGCGCCCGACCTGGACCCCGTCGCAAGTGGAATCGGCCCTGCTGACCACGGCGCGTTCCTCGATCCGTTTGCAGGACGGCAGCACGCCTGCGAGTCCGTTCGATGAGGGCTCGGGGGCAACCGATGTCGGCAAGGCGGCCGGCGCCGGGCTTTATTTCGATATCACTCCGACGCAGTTCCGCGCCGCGAACCCGACCGCTGGCGGCACACCACGCAATCTCAATCGCCCCAGCATCGTGCATGAGGCTTGCTTCGAGCGGTGCAGCATGACGCGGCGTGTAACGGATCTGAGCGGCGGCGGCAGCTGGCGGGTCGAGGTCGATCTGCCGTCGCCCGCATCGGCCACGATCACGCCTGCCAGTTTCACCCTTGGGTCCGGACAGGTCACCGACATCGCGTTCGTGTTTGACGTCAGCGACGCCAGCTTCCCAGGTCGTTGGGTCGACGGCCGGGTGAAATTCATCCGCACCGATAGCGCCGCCACGCCGAATGCCGAACTGCCGCTGACGCTGTTCGCCGATCCGGGTCCAGTGCCGGACAAGATCGATGTTTCCGGCGGCGGTGAATCGGGTTTCAGCGATGTGGTGGTCTCGGGTCTGGTGGCACTGCCGCAGGCGAATTTCACGACCACCGCACTGGTTGCCCCGCAAGTAACCAATACCAACATGATGCAAGACCCGACCCGCAACGATCGCTACGATTCGTTCGGCCCTGGCA
The DNA here is from genome assembly GCA_046590875.1 of Chiayiivirga sp. Lineage (GTDB taxonomy): Bacteria > Pseudomonadota > Gammaproteobacteria > Xanthomonadales > Xanthomonadaceae > JALCLA01. Next base: position 11,519 of record JBKJTK010000031.1, on the reverse strand, counting down.
CCTTTGTCAGCACGATCAACGTGCCGGCAGCGTCGCCGGGCGCCCGCGTGTTCAAACTGGTCGTCGACACCCGGTCGGCAACGGCGCACGACGTCGACCTGTTCGTTGGTGCGGATACGGACGGCGATGGTGCGCCGGACGAGAGCGAAGCGCTGTGCTCTTCCACCGGAGCGCGCGACCTCGAACATTGCGAACTCGACATCCAGGCCACGTCGGCCGCGCGTGTCTACTGGGTGCTGGTACAGAACTGGGACGCCGGCGTGGCGGGCGACAGCGACTCTGCCACCGCGAACGATATCGTCACCCTGGAAACGGTGCTGGTCGCTACCGACGGAGCGGGCAACGAAACCCTGACGGTTACCGGGCCGGGCCACACCGCGACACATGATGCATTTGCGCTGCGGGTGATCTGGGACGATCCGAGCTTGCTGCCCGGCGAGCGTCGCGTCGGGTTCCTGCGCCTGGGCGCGAGCAATGCGGTGCCTGGACAGGTCGGAATGATTCCGGTCGAAGTCAGGCGCGCGGCCGTTTCCGTCAACGCGCCGGCGGTGCTGGCGCTGGATGCTCCCCGACGCATGCGCCTCATGCCGGGTGCGGCGCAGGATCGGCTGTATGTCGATGTGCCGCCGAATGCGTCCGCGCTTACGATCAACAGCCTTGGCAGTGGCGAGGTCGATCTCTATGTCGCGCGTGCGTTGGCGCCAAGCTCGCCGGCTATCGCGACCGCTCCGGCGCGCGGCGAGGCTACGGCGACCTCGATCCATCCGGGTGCGACCGAAAGCGTTACGCTCACCGGCACCGCGCTAACCCCGGGCCGCTGGTACGTGACTCCGGTCAACGCCGGCGGCACGGCAGCCGAGTTCGATCTCAGCGCAGTGTTGCAGTACGCCAGCGCGCGACCACAGCCGAAGTACGGGGCGTACTTCAACCCGGCGCGGTCCGGCGCGGGTTTGTTCCTGTTCCCGGCGAACGGGCAGTGGGGACTGGCCTGGTATACCTACCTGCAGGACGGAACCCCAACCTGGTACCTCGGTGTGGCCACACAGCCCGCGGCGCAGCAAGGCGTGTGGCGGGTCGCGATGCAGCGCTATGACTGGGACGGCAACGCGGCCACCAGTACCGCAATCGGCGAAGCGCAGCTCGCGTTCACCGACGCGACGAATTTCAGCTTCAGCTGGAACCTCGACGGCGAAAGCGGCAGCGAGCCGATGAGCTGGATCGATGGCGGGGCCTGCGCTCAGCTCAGTGGCGTACCGGCGGCTCTGACCGGGTTGTGGTTTTCGCCCGCAAAACCCGGCTTTGGCTACAGCATCAACGCCTATCCGGGCCTGGAGAGCAACGGTGCCTATTTCTACGATGCCCAAGGCGTCGCGCGCTGGGCCCTGGGGCAAACCGCGCCATTCGGTGCGCCGGCGATGACGCTGAGCCAGCGCGACGGCTTTTGTCCGCTGTGTGCCTACAAGGTACCCGTGGCGCAAGACGTCGGTACGTTGATTCGTCGCTACGACAGCGCCTCGACCGGCAACATCGGGGTGAATCTCACCCTGCGGCCACCGATGCAAGGCGTGTGGAGCGTGGACTTGCCGGTAATCCGGCTGTCGGATGCGGTGCAGTGTCCTTAGACTCCGGCTTTAGGAACGACATTTTTCAGATCGGTTGAGAAGTTTTGACAAACCTCGGCGTCCTCCCAGCGCATGCTGGGATCCACTTTGATCTTGATCTCAGGTGGTACAGCCAACGTCAAACTGGATTCCAGCTTTACTCGCGCTTTGCGCTCGGCCTTCGGCCCTGCTCCGCAGTTCGCTCACTGCGCTCGCAGTCGCTGGAATGACGAGTTAAATTCGATCTTCCTCAGCTTCGTCAGAACAGCACCCTCCCGATGCGACTTGACACCAAGCTTCCCAAAGTCGGCACCACCATTTTCACCGTGATGTCGCAGCTTGCCGCCGAGCACAAGGCGGTGAATCTCGGCCAGGGCTTTCCCGACTTCGAGGTGCCGGCGTTTCTGCAGCAGGCGCTGGCGCGCGCGATGCACGAAGGCAAGAACCAGTACGCGCCGATGACCGGTATTCCCGCGCTGCGGCAGCAGATCGCGGCCAAGACCGCGCGCCTTTATGGTCATCGAGTGAACGCCGATTCCGAAGTCACAGTCACCAGCGGTGCGACCGAGGCGTTGTTCGCCGCGATCCACGCGGTGGTGCGTGCGGGCGAGGAAGTCATCGTGCTCGATCCCTGCTACGACAGCTACGAGCCCGCGATCGAGCTGGCCGGCGCGCGCGCGGTGCATGTTCCGCTGAGCGCCCCGGCTGATCTTGAAGCGTGTTTTTCGGTGGATTGGCAACGTGTGCGCGACGCGGTGACCCCGCGCACCCGCGTGATCATGATTAACTCGCCACACAATCCAACCGGCGCGGTGTTGTCCCGAGGCGATCTCGATGCGCTTGCCGACATCGTGCGCGACAGCGGCATCGTGGTGCTGTCCGACGAGGTTTACGAGCACATCATTTTCGATGGCGCCGAGCACCAGAGTGTGCTGCGGCATCCGGAACTGGCCGCGCGCAGCTTCGTGGTCAGCTCCTTCGGAAAAACCTACCACTGCACCGGCTGGAAGCTCGGCTACTGCATCGCGCCGGAGGCACTCTCAGCCGAATTTCGCAAGGTGCACCAGTACCTGACGTTCTGCAGCTTCAACCCGGCGCAGTGGGCGTTTGCCGAGATGATCGAGCGCCACCCGGAGCACTATCTGGAATTGCCGGCGTTCTACGAGACCAAACGCGACCGCTTTCGCGCCTTGCTTGCCGACACGCGCTTCATCTTGCCCAAGGTCGACGGAGCCTACTTCCAACTCGCCGACTATTCGGCTATCAGCGACCAGGACGATGTCGCGTTCAGTCGCTGGCTCACGATCGAAAAAGGCGTGGCCGCGATTCCACTCTCGCCGTTCTACGAATCCCCGCCATCGGGCCAGCGCCTGATCCGTTTCTGCTTCGCGAAATCGGATGCGACCCAACTCGCGGCGGCCGAGCGCCTGCGCCGGGTATGAACAGGATGGATTTACGCGTTTCGCTAATCCAGGCCGCAACGGCGTGGCACGACGCGGCGGCCAATCGCGCGCTTTACGGTGAGCGAGTGCGCGCGCTGCGTGGCGTGACCGATCTCATCGTGATGCCTGAAACCTTCACCAGTGGCTTCAGCAACGAGGCGATCGGCAAGGCTGAGACGATGCAGGATGAAAGCGTGGCGTGGTTGCGCACGCTGGCGCGCGAGGTCGACGCTGTCGTGACGGGCTCGATGGTGATTCGAGAAGGCGACAAGGTCTTCAATCGGCTGTTATGGGCGCGGCCGGATGGCACCCTGGCGCACTACGACAAACGGCATCTGTTCCGCATGGCGGGCGAACACACGCGCTATACCGACGGGCGCGAAAAGCTCCTGGTGGAATTGCATGGGTGGCGCATCTGCCCGCTGGTTTGCTACGACCTGCGGTTCCCCGTCTGGAGTCGCAACCGTTTCGACACCCGCGCGGATCGATTCGATTACGACCTGCTGCTGTACGTGGCGAACTGGCCGAGCGCACGTCGCTATGCGTGGCAGACGCTATTGCGTGCGCGCGCGATGGAAAACCTGAGCTACGTCGTGGGCGTCAATCGCGTCGGTGTCGACGGCAACGAACTGCACTACGCCGGCGATAGCGCGGTACTGGATTTTCTCGGCCAGCCCATGATCGAACTGGGTGCACAGCCGCAGACGGTCACGGTGACGCTGTCGGCCTCCGCGCTGGCATCGCACCGCGAGCGTTTTCCGGCGCAACTCGATGCCGACGACTTCAATCTGAACGTCGCACCCTGAATCCGGGCAACGAGAACCGGACCATCCTGCCTATTTGCGGGCTTCGCTGTCCGATGCAGACCTCAGAACGCGTTGTTGATAGGGAAGGGGAACTGGCGCGACGGCCCGGGATGACCGGACCTATCCACCTTGCGACTGGGCAGTCGCGCCAAGTTCGCTAGAATGACCACAGCCCGCCGGCGGCGGGTTTCTCTGGAGGATTTAAATGAACAAGCGGGTGTTGGGTGTGGCGCTGGCTTTGGCCGGCGTGTTCGGGGCGGACGCGGCACTGGCGCAGGGCAAGCCGACGGTTGGCGTGGCCGAATTCAAGAACGAATCCGGCGCCGCCTGGTGGCGCGGTGGCGTGGGCTGGGAATTGGCCAGCATGCTGTCGAACGAACTCGTGGCGACCGGCGCGTTCAAGGTGGTCGAACGCAGCAAACTGGAAGCAGTGATGGAGGAGCAGAACCTCGGTGCCTCCGGCCGCGTGCGCAGCGGGACCGGCGCAAAGATCGGCCAACTCACGGGCGCGCAGTATCTGGTGATGGGCACGGTCACAGCCTATGAGGAAGACGTTGCCAGCACGGGAGGCGGCATCAGCTTCAAGGGCATCTCGCTCGGTGGCAGCAAGCAAAACGCTTATCTCGCGGTCGACATCCGCGTGGTCAATACCGATACCGGTGAAGTCGATTTCGTCCGCACTATCGAAGGCAATGCCAAGGGCGGCGGCGTCAGCGTCGGCCTGTACCGCGGCGGCTTCGGCGGTTCGCTGGCGAAGGAGCAGAAAACTCCGGCCGGCAAGGCCATCCGCGCGGCGGTGGTGCTGACTACCGATTATCTGCAATGCGTGATGGTCGACCGCAATGGCTGCGAACGCGACTTCCAGGCGGCCGACCAGCGTCGACGCGCCAAGACGCGCGAGTCGCTCGATCTCGACGAATAAGATCTCGACGAATAAATTCGTCGCATTGGAAATCGACGGGGCGGCGTGGAGACACGCCGCCCCAATTATTGGTGCGGCGCTCAGGGCCGCATCAGCGGAACCGCAGGCGGTGGCAGTTCCGCGCCCGACGTACGTCCGATGCCGAGATTCAGCACCGCGGCCGAGGCCACACCTTCAAAGCCGTCGATTACCGCGTTGTCTTCCAGTGCCAGTGCTTCGACCACGAGTTCGCCGTAGTTGAGCAGGGTCGCGGCAGCGAGCGTGGGATAGCGACGGCTGAGCGAATTGCCCGCGAGGCGACAACGGTCGAGCCACATCGAGCCGTAGTTGAGCACGATGCCGGCATCGTTGCTGGCGCCGGTGACCTGGTTGTAGCCGATCGTGCTCTCGTGCGCCTCGAAGCGCCCGAAATTCTGCACGATGGCGTTTTCCGAATGGGTCGTGCCATCGACGATCGCGCTGCGGCTCAGGCGCAGGGTACCGTGGTTGCGCACGCTGCCGCGGCTACCTTCGGCCAGGGTGAGCGAGTCGATATCGAGCTCGGCACCCGCGATCACTTCAAGCAAGGCCAGTGGCTGTTCGGTATTGCGCCGGATTTCTGCGCCGTGGCCGATCAGGCTCAGACGACCCCGCACCGGTGGCAAGGCGAGCCCTGCCTCACTTGCGGTGCTGAATGCGAAGAGGCCACCTTCCGCAAGGTGGATAGTGTCTGCTTGCGGGCTGGCGTTGGCGTGTCGGATGGCACCGGTCAGACCGGCGGTATCGCGGTTGGCGATGTAGTACTCGGCGGCCCCGACGCCGGAGACCGGCGAGATCGCGATGGCGCCCATCACGAGCGCTTTCGAGAGTAATAATTTCGACATGATTTGGCTTCCCCGCAACGGTGGGAGCCACTCTTGCAGACGCCGCTAGAGCCCACGCTCGAAACGGAGTTGCGTCACGAAATGGGGTGCGCCGACTCAGGCACTCCCCGGGCGTGGATATTGCGCCGTGAGGGCTTGCCTCAGGGACCGCGACCCGGGCCGGGACCGCCGCGGCGCGGTTTGTTGAAACGCGCCCCCGGCTTTCCGCCCGGTGCGCCGCCGCTGGGGCCGCGAGCCGGACCCCCAGGCTTCGGACCGGAGCGTTGCCCCGGCTTGCCGCCGCCGGGCGCTCCGGCGGGACGACCGCCCGGCCTTGCACCCGGCGCGCCTGCAGGACGACCGCCTGGCTTGGGACCACCGTAAGGACTGCCCGGGCGGCCGCCCGGTTTGGGTTCGCCGCGCGGCGGCGCGACGCGACTGGTGGTTGTCACGCCCTCAGGGACGTACCAGGAGCGAAACTCGGTCGGATTCTCGAATCCGGGCGCCGTGCCGCCTTGGCTGGCGCCGCGACGCGGACGACCCGCGCCGCCACTGCGATGCTCTCCCCCAGGCGCAGTCAGACGGTTGCCACGATCGTCAGCGCCGCCCGCGCCGGGACGCGCAGGGCCGCGGCGTCCGCCGGGGCCGCCAGTAGTCCCACCCTGACCGCCGCCGGGCCTGCCTCCCGGTCGCGAACCCGGCTTGCCGCCGGGTTTTGCGCCGTAGCGAGCCTTGCTGCCGGGACGTGCGGCGCGGTCATCGCGCAGGTTGTCGAAGGCGCGCAACTCGCGGCCTTCATCGGCATGCGAGCCGCTGGTCCAGGCGCGCTGCTCACGCGGTCCGGGCTTGTATTCGGACGATTTCGCACGGCGCTGACCGATTACCGGCTGCAGCGTCAACACGCCATCGACGGGGCCGAGACTGAGCGCGGTGCGCATTTCTTCCACGGTCGCGGAAGGAAGTTCTTCGGCATGGCCGCGCTTCAATGCACGCGGCAGTTCGATGCTGCCGTAGCGGGTGCGTTTGAGACGGCTGACCTGGAAGCCGACGGTTTCCCACATCCGGCGAACCTCCCGATTGCGGCCCTCATGCAGCACGACCCGGAACCACGCGTGCGAATCGCTGGAACCGATGCGCTCGATCTCGTCGAACTTCGCCGGGCCGTCTTCCAACTGGATCCCGCGCGCGAGTTGCAGCGCGACGCTGTCGTCGACCTCGCCATGGATGCGGCAGATGTATTCGCGCCGCACTTCCGCTGACGGATGCATCAGTGCATTGGCGAGATCGCCGTCAGTGGTGAGAAGCAACAGGCCGGTGGTGTTGATGTCCAGTCGACCGACCGCGATCCAGCGCGCCCCTTTCAAGGGTGGCAGCTTCTCGAATATGGTCGGACGGCCTTCCGGGTCTTCGCGCGTGGTCACTTCGCCTTCGGGCTTGTGATAGGCGATCACGCGTGCGGGTTCCGACAGCGCGCTGGCGACGAAAACCTTGCCATCGAGTTCGATACGGTCGCCGCCCTTGACGCTGGAGCCCAGCTGCGCAACTTCGCCGTTGACCTTCACCTGGCCGGAAGAGATGCGCTCTTCGAGTGCGCGGCGCGAGCCCAGGCCGGCCTGCGCCAGCACCTTGTGCAGGCGCTCTTCGATGCGGGCGGCGGTGGCGTCGCGTTTGAGCGAGAGCGTACGGCGCGGGGTGCTCTCCGGTGTTTTCGATGTCATGCAGTGTGCTCCGGCGCGCCGGTGTCGGACGCGCGGTCAGGGAAGGTTTCGGGAAGGGCGTCGAGCATTGCGGTGGCAGGAATCGAAGCCGGAATCACCACGTCGGTGGCGTCGTCGAGGCGGGGCTCGAAGTCGAGCTGCGGTTCCAGCTCGGGGATGTCGTGCAGTTCGGCCAGCGGTGGCAACTGGTCGAGACTTTTGAGGTTGAAGTAATCGAGGAAATGTTTGGTCGTGCCAAATAGTGCCGGCTTGCCCGGCACATCGCGGTAACCGACCACGCGTATCCACTCGCGCTCTTCCAGCAACTTGACGATATTCGTGTTCACCGCCACGCCGCGGATCTGTTCGATCTCGCCGCGCGTGATCGGCTGACGATAGGCGATCAGGGCGAGGGTTTCCAGCGTAGCGCGGGTGTAGCGGGTTTGCCGTTCGGTCCACAGCCGTGCGACCCAGGGGTGCACCTCGTTGCGAATCTGGAAACGGAAACCCGACGCGACTTCCACCAATTCGATGCCGCGAGCGGCGCTGTCCTCGCGCAAGTCTTGCAGCGCTTTCTCGACGCTGTCCGCCGGTGCGGCCTGCTCGTCCGGGAACAACCCATAAAGCTGCGCCACCGTGAGTGGCTGACCGGCCGCCAGCAAGGCGGCTTCGACGATACGTTTTATCAGATCCTGGTCCATCGTTACTCGTTCATTGGTCGGTTTCGACGGGTTCGGTCGAGACCCCATCGGCTGCGGTGTCGTCGTTTGCGGCGACCGCCAGCGACTTGAGGTAGATCTTCGCCAGCGGTGCCTCCTGGACGAGTTCGAGCAGTTGTTCCTTGGCCAATTCGAGCACGGCGAGGAACGTCACCACCACGCCCAGGCGGCCTTCCTCGGGCACGAACAACTGCTCGAAGTCGTGGAACTGGCCGTCGCCGAGTCGTTGCAGAACCTCGCCCATGCGTTGCCGCACGCTCAACGCCTCGCGCTTGATCGCGTGACGGGAGAACAGGTCGGCGCGCTTGAGCACGTCGCGCAACGCCAGTAGCATTTCGCGCAAGTCGACCGCCGGCGGCACTCGCACCGACTGCCGATCCGGCACAAATGCCGACGCCAGATCGATGTCGCGTTCCAGGCGGGGCAAGGTGTCGATGTCTTGCGCCGCCTGTTTGAAGCGTTCGTATTCCTGCAACCGACGCACCAGTTCGGCGCGCGGATCCGCTTCCTCGCCCTCCATCGAGGGAGGCCGGGGGAGCAGCAGGCGCGACTTGATCTCGGCCAGGATCGCGGCCATTACCAGGTAATCGGCCGCAAGTTCAAAGCGCAGTTCCTGCATCACCTCGATGTAGGTGATGTATTGCTTGGTGATCTCGGCCACAGGAATATCGAGGATGTCGAGATTCTGGCGCCGAATCAGGTAGAGCAGCAGGTCGAGCGGTCCCTCGAATGCCTCAAGGATGACCTCGAGTGCGTCCGGCGGGATGTACAAATCCTGCGGTATCTGAAGCATCGGCAGGCCCTTGATCACCGCCAGCGGCATTTCCTGCTGCTGCGGTTTCGCGGGCGCGTTCGGATGCATGGCTGAGGCGCCTTGCGCCTGCTCGTTGCTCATGGAGCGTGGCCCCCTCCGGGCCAGGTCGAAAGTTATCGAGTGCTAATCGATTGCCAAGGGGCGAAAGCCCTGGCGTATCACTAGCGGAGCGTCCCCGCTCAGGTCCACCACGCTGGTGGGTCCCGGCGGACAGTCTTCCGCATCCAGCATCACGTCGACGTGGCGCAAAATGCGCTCGGCGACCGCTTCGGAATCATGGCTATCCAGATCCTCGTCCGGCAACACCAGGCTGGTGGAGAGCAGTGGTGCACCGACCACACCGAGCAGGGCGCGCGTAACGTCGTGGTCGGGAATGCGGCAACCGATGGCGCGACGCTTGGACTGTTTCAACCGCCGCGGCAATTCAGATGCCGCCGGCAGGATGAAGGTGTAAGGGCCGGGGATCAGCGACTTGATCAGCCGGAATGCCTGGTCATTCAACTTCGCCAGACTGCTGATCTCGCTTATTGCGTTACAGAGTAAGGTGAAAGGGTGGCGGCTGTCCAGTCGGCGCAGACGTTGCACGCGTTCTTCGGCCTCGCGTGCGTCGATGCCCCAGGCGAACACGTAGCCCGCATCGGTGGGCAGAAGTGCAAGTTCACCGCCGGCGATGCGGTCCGCCGCCTGCTGCAACAAACGCGGTTGAGGGTGCGTGTTGTGTACACGCAAGCGCAGGGTCATCGAGGTTGGCGTGTTACGGGGGAGCGCCTATCATGCCGGGCCTCGAACAAATGCGGAATCCTCCGATGTGGTTTGTGATCCTCGGCCGCGATGCGCCCGATGCGTTGCCGCGACGCCTCTCCGCGCGTGCGGACCATCTGGCGCGGCTTGAAGCCTTGCGCGATGCCGGTCGACTGTTGCTGGCTGGCCCGTTGCCAGCGATCGAAGCCGAAGACCCCGGTCCGGCGGGTTTCGTCGGCAGCCTGATCGTGGCGGAATTCGCGTCGCTCGCCGACGCGCGCACCTGGGCCGATGCCGATCCGTATGTCGCTGCCAGGGTTTATCGCGAGGTCGAAATTCACCCGTTCCGGCGCGTGCTGCCATGAGCGAACGGGCCGAAGCGATCCGCGCGCGGTTAGCCGACCAACTGGTCCCGACGCAACTAACGGTCATCGACGAAAGCCACAAGCACGCCGGTCACGAAGGTGCGCGCGACGGCCGCGGCCACTTCGCAGTGCGGATCGTGAGCGCCGCGTTCGAAGGCCTGCCGCTGCTGTCCCGGCATCGTTGCGTCTATGACGCCCTCGGGTCATTGATGACGACCGATATCCACGCCTTGTCCCTGAGAGCGCTTACTCCTTCGGAAGTAGAATGAACATTAGAAAAGCACCCTATCTTTTTGTTATTGCAGTATTAATCTCGGCATGCAGTAACAAAACGCCGGACACTGCGGGCGTCGTGGCTCCGTCCACCTCGAAGGCGGTAATCGGCGCACCCGCCGGCGCGACGGTTGCCACTATCAACGGCGAAACGATCACCGCGCCGATGCTGGACGCGTACGCGAACGGCGGCAGCCCAACCCCGACTGAGCCTGCCAAACGCCAGCTCGCCCTGGAGTCGCTGATCGACAATGTGCTGCTGGCGCAGGACGCCTACGATCGCGGCGTCGCCACGCGACCTGAGGTCCAGGCTGAGTTGACACTGGGGCGATTGCAGCAACTCGCCGGCCGCAACCTGTCCGAGTACCGCCTCGCGGTGCAAATCACCGACGAGCAGCTTCAGGCCTTTTACGACCAGGAAGCAGCCCGCACCGGCCGCATCGAGCTGAACCTCAAGCACCTGCTGTTTGCCGACCAGGTCGCCGCGATGGCGGCGGCGGAACGTGCCATCAAGCCCGATGCGGATTTCGACGCCCTGATCGCGGAGTACGCAGCCGGGGGAGCCAAGCAGGCACGTGATCTAGGCTGGGCCAACCTCAGCCAATTGCCGCCCGAGCTTGTCGAGGCGACGAAATCGCTGCCCGATGGACAAGTCGCGCCACTGCCGGTGCAGACCAGTTTCGGATGGCACGTGATCAAGCGCGCTGCGTCTCGCCCCTTCACGCCGCCGCCGTTGGAACAGGTGAAAGACGGCGCGCGCAAGCAGTTGACCGATCAGGCCATTGCGGTACAGGTCAAGGCGCTGCGCGCGAAGGCGAAGATCGAGTTGCCCGCTGCCACGGCCCCGCCTCAGGGCAACTGAACCACCGCCGGCGCTTTCCATCCCTTCTTGCGGTGTTCGACCACCACCGTAGTGTAGATTCCGCCGCGCACGTACCACTCTGCAGACAGGCGCATGAAGCGCGGCTTGGTCGCCTTGATCAAGTCGTCGAGGATTTCGTTGGTGGCGCGCTCGTGGAAGGCGCCCTCGTTGCGAAAGCTCCACAAATACAACTTGAGGCTCTTGAGCTCCACGCACAGCTTCTCGGGCACGTAATCCAGATGCAGGGTCGCGAAATCCGGCTGTCCGGTTTTGGGGCACAGGCAAGTGAATTCGGGCGCCTTGATCCGGATGGTATAATCTCGCCCCGGCTGCGGATTCGGGAAGGTTTCCAGCGTCTTGCTGGGTTGGGTTGATGACATGACCGACTTCCTCGAGTCTGTGAATCAATAGTTTAGAAGGCGCGGCAGGGTAGCG
>JBKJTK010000124.1:0-7697 GCA_046590875.1 Chiayiivirga sp. | reverse complement strand
CAAGGAACAGATCGAACAGCTCAAGACCGAACTGGAAGCCTCGCACCGGCGTCAGGACCTCGCCCGTGCGTCGGAGACCCAGTACGGCTTGCTGCCGCAATTGGAGCAGCAGTTGCTGCAGGCCGCCGAGGCGGAACAGAAGGGCTTCCAACTGCTGACACAAAAGGTGACTGCCGACGAAATCGCGGAAGTCGTGTCGCGCTGGACCGGCATTCCCGTCAACAAGATGCTCGAAGGTGAACGCGAGAAACTGCTGCGGATGGAAGTCGAGTTGCACCGCCGCGTGGTCGGGCAGGACGAGGCGGTGCGTGCGGTCTCCGATGCGATCCGGCGCTCGCGTGCCGGGCTGTCCGACCCGGACCGGCCGAACGGTTCGTTCCTGTTCCTCGGCCCCACCGGCGTGGGCAAGACCGAACTGTGCAAGGCCCTGGCTTGGTTCCTGTTCGACACCGAAGACGCGCTGGTGCGCATCGACATGAGCGAATTCCAGGAACGGCATTCGACCGCTCGACTGATTGGCGCGCCGCCGGGATATGTCGGCTACGAAGAAGGCGGTTACCTGACCGAAGCCGTCCGGCGTCGTCCGTACAGCGTGATCCTGCTCGACGAGGTCGAGAAGGCGCATCCGGATGTGTTCAATGTGCTGTTGCAGGTGCTCGACGACGGCCGTCTCACCGATGGACAGGGCCGCACGGTCGACTTCCGCAACAGCGTGATCGTGATGACCTCCAATCTGGGCTCGCAATTGATCCAGGAACTTTCCACCGATGGCCTGTCCCTGGCGGATGCCAAGGCCTCCGACGGCGCCGAGATCTACACCCAGATGAAGGCGGTGGTCATGGGCGCGGTGCAGGCGCACTTCCGCCCGGAGTTCATCAACCGGCTCGACGAGATCGTGGTGTTTCATCCACTGGGTAAGGATCAGATCCGCGAGATCGCGCGCTTCCAATCCCAGTTTCTGAGCAAGCGACTGGCGGAGCGTCAGATCAAGTTGGAACTGGGCGAGTCCGCCTTGCTGCTGCTCGGCAATATCGGCTTCGATCCGGTCTATGGCGCGCGGCCATTGAAGCGTGCGATCCAGCAGCAACTGGAAAATCCGCTCGCAACCAGGATCCTGTCGGGCGAGTTCGGCGCAGGCGACTCGATTCAGGTCGAGGCCGAGGGCGGGGCGTTGGTGTTCCGCAAGGTCTAGAGTGGCGGCGAAAACTCGCGCCGGGCGCGAGCAGGCGCGCGCCGACGCTACAGATCCGGGCGCGCGACCGCCGGCGTCGTCGTCACCGTCTCCGGCACCATGTCGCGCGCATCGGGCATCGCGATATCCGGCACATCGGCGGGTTCGTCGGCGGGTACGGGCAGCGGCGCGCTGCTATCGTGAAGCGATAACCGGCCGGCTTCGATCAAGCGCTGGATGCGTCCGAAGACTTCGCCGCGTCCGAACGGTTTCTTCATGAAATCGTCGGCGCCGATGCGTTGCGCGTAGAACTGCTCGGTGGCCTGCATGTTGCCGCTGATCATGATCACCGGCGTGCGTTGCGTGACCGGATCGCGGCGCAGCAGGCGCAACGCGGCAAAACCATTGATCCCCGGCAGCACGATGTCGAGGAAGATCAGGTCGGGGTTCTCGGCTTTCGCCAGCGCCACCCCGCTTTCGCCGTCGCCGGCCTTGAGCACTTCAAAGCCATTCTGGCGCAGCATCTTGCCTAGCACCGCCACGATCGTGGCGGAGTCGTCGATTACCAGCACGCGCGTGCCTGCGCGCGCGTTGAGGCGCGTGGCGCGGCGGCGTTCCGCGGCATCGCCGCCACCGAAGAGTCGCTTGAATAGCTCGAATGCCATGGGGTTACCGTGCCGGTAATGTAAAGAGGATGGGCGCCAGTGTGATGGCGGGGCGAAGCGTGCCGCAAGGGGGACGGCAGTACCGCCTCCGCCATGCCTCACCTGACCAGGATCCTGACTACGGCCACCAGCAGGAAAGCCACTGCAATTGCCAGCAAGACCAGCGCCAAGGTGCGGACCAGCTGCTGTGCCGGACCCGTGGGCTTGCGCTCCCCCACCCACTCCGAACGGTAGTCGAGCCGCGGTGTAATCCCGGCCGCGGCGGCCAGCGCCAACACAAAGCGTCGCGCGTGTAGCGAGGAATAGAAGGCGGACTTGGGAATCGCCAGCTCCTGCGAACGGCGGGTCGACAACAGGACGAAACGCGGCAGGTCATCGATACCGGCGATGAGATCGACCGCAATCGCCTGTGTCCGCCGGCCGTCGTAGTAATGCAGCTCGTCGTCGCCAGCGCGCAGGTGCTGTTCGAAATCGAATCCAGCTCGCGCGTGATGGCGCCGCAACTGCGAGAACACATACGGCTTGATCGCCAGCACCGGGCCGAACAGGAGCACCGGCATCAGTAGCAGCAGGACGGCACCCGGATCGGCCTTGATTCCGATCGCCGCCAACGCGGCAACGAGGGCGGCAGCCAACAACTTCAGCAGGACCTTGGCTCTGATGAGGCCCGCCGAGACCGCTAGCGGCAGGTAGAGCCATCGGCCCCAGCGCGGGTGCTCGAAACCGAGCCGGACCAGAGTCCAGGGCGTGACCCGCCAGCGCATGGGCTGTTCGTTCCAGTCCGCGAGTGAAGGATCGCTGATGTCGCCGGTGCCGACCCCTGGCCGTTCGATTGCTTCCAGTGCGACCACCTCCACGCCCAGCCGCTCGGCTTCCGCCCGCGCTTCGGCCTCGCTGCCGGTGCGGGTGTCGTAGGACGCGACGGGCCGACCCGTCTGGCAATCGATCGCAGTGACACGAAAGCCCATGCGCGCCGTTCCTCCATGCGGTGGTCCCAACGACTCAAACGGAGAATGTCGCAGCGCCGGGCCAGCGCGATGGTCAGCCGGTGCGGTTGCCCTGCGTCAGCGCGTGTTCGAGCGCTTCGATTCGCGCTTCCAGCGCCTCAAGTCGGGACTCGATCGCGCTGGAATCGCCCGCGCGCGGCGCCGGCCGTTCAAACGCGAACACGCTCATGTCGACCGGCCCGCAAAGCAGGTGCGCGTAACGTTCTTCGCGTTGGCCGGGCGCTTTGGGCAGGCGTATGGCCAGCGGCGCATCGCGTTCCACCAGTCGTTCCAGCGCATGGCGGACATCCTCCAAGCCGCTGAAACGTGCCATGCGTTCGCTGCGAGTCTGGAGCTCATTCAGGGTTTGGGGGCCCCGTAGAAGCAGCACCCCAAGTAGCGCCTGCTGCTGCGCCGTCAGGCTGTAGGCCTTGTCGCATCGGTGTTCGTAGCGTTGCGCGCGGGCGCCGTGCACGCTGCGCACCAGCTGGCGCGGCTCGAGCTGGCGCAGCGCGTGGCCGACCTCACCGAGCGAGAGCTCCATGACCGGTTCGCGATTGGTCTTCTGGTTCGCGGCCACCACGATCGCGTTTTCGGTTAGCGGATATTGCTCGGGCGTGGTGGCTTCCTTTTCGATCAGGCAACCGAGGATGCGGGCTTCGGTTGCCGTCAGGCAAAGTGCTTCGGGCAGGGTTGCGTCTGACATGTTCGAATCAGAACTCGTACGACAGGCGTGCGTAGATAAAGCGTCCGGAACGTCCGAACGGCGAGTAGTTCGAGAACGCCGTGGTGCCGGTGGCATTCCGCGCCACGGGGAACGGGTCTGGATATTCATCAAACAGGTTGTCGGCGCCAAGCGCGAAGCCGAGTCCCTCGGCTAGCTCGACCCGCGCTTCCAGATCGACCAGAATCTCCGCGCGGAACGTCGCATCGAGCGCGGGCGTGGTGCCCGGATCGAGCACTTCGCCATAGCGCGTGGCGCGTAGGGTCGCGCCCCAGCGGCCCTGCGACCAATTCGCCTGTGCGCCGAATTTGTCCTTTGGCGTGCCACGCTCGAAGGTGAGCACGTTGATGCGACCGAACAGGACCGGCGGCGGGGTGAGCTGCGCCAACGGTTGGGTGACGGGAACGCGGGTCACGTCGGTGTCGTTGCGGTTCGCGGTCAGGGTAAAGTCGAATTCGCCCGCATCGCCTGCGTGCCAGGGCCAGTTGAACACCAGGTCGATGCCACGGGTTTCGGTGTCCACGCCATTGATGAAGAAGCGACCGCCGCCGATGCCGATGAAACCCTGCGCGCTGAGGAAGTCGCGCACGTTGGCGGCCACGAGGTTCTCCGACAGCACGATGCGATCGTCGATCTCGATGCGGTAGGCGTCGAGCGTCAGTGTGGCCTCGCCGAAGTTCATCACCGCGCCGAGTGAGATGTTCACCGATTCCTCAGCGTCCAGCGGCTGCGCGCCCAGCACCACCGCGATCGGATCGGCGACCGGGAAGGTGGTGATGTCGAACGGTACGCCGTTGATGAAGTTGGTCGAGGTCGCTGTGAAGAACTGCTGCTGCAGCGAGGGAGCACGGAAACCGTTCTGCACCGAGCCGCGTAGCGCAAACGCCTCGTTAAAGTCGTAACGCAGCGCCAACTTGCCGCTCAGGTTGCTGCCGAAGTCCGAATAGTCCTCGACGCGCACCGCAGCGGAGCCCAGCAACTGTTCGGTCAGATTGGCCTCCAGATCGAGGTAGGCGCCGACCGCATTGCGGTGTTCGTCGACTTCATTCGAGGGACGGAAACCGGCGAATACCTGCGATCCCGACGCCGTGGGCGAGCCGTTGGGCAGGCGCACGCCGCCGTTGCGGTAAGAGTCCGGTTCGCCGGCGAAGATCGAGTAACCCTCGCGTCGCGCTTCGAGCCCGGCGGAAAGATTGAGCGGCGAGGCCAGCGATCCGACGTCAATTGAACGCGTGCCGGAGAAATTGAATACGAGTTGGTCGTAGTCGAAGCCGCCGGCATCGAAAACAGTCGGACTGCTGGGGCCTAGCGAGCGGTTGAGCGTGTTCTCGATGGTAAACGCCATCTCGTTGCGGCCCCACACCAGCGAGGAATCCATGAACCACGAGCCCCATTCCCATTCCACGCCGAGTGCCGCGCTCGCATCGTCGACCTCGGGCGCAATCAGCGGCAGGAAGCCGTCGGGGTAAATCTCAATCGTGTTGCCATCCTGCAACGGACGCCGGAAAAACCCGGCCGAACGCACGTCGCGGTTCTGCCAACTGGCCCAGCTGTAGAGGCGCGCGCCATTGCTCAGGTCCATTCCGGCGTTGCCGAACACGGTGAGTTGTTCCATCTCCGGTTCGCCGTACCAACTATTGAAGCGGTCGATGGTCTGCTCGCGAGGATCATAAGCGGTGCCGACGCGCGGGTACTGCTGGCGGAAATCGTAGCCACCGCGCTCGGTGCGCTGTTGGTCCTTGTATTCGGCGCTGAGGGTGAAGAAGCCGTCGGCGCCCAAGGCGAAGCCTTTCCAGGCCGAGACGGTCGCGATCTCACCGTCGGACACGTCGCGCTCGATGTGCGCCGGCGCGCTCCACGTCGCGTCCGCCGGAATCGGCCCTCTTGGCACGGTGTAACTCGATTCGCGCTGGCCGTAGGAGACGGTCGCGCCGCCGCCCTCGCTGGCGCGCCGCAGTAAGACGTTGACGACGCCGGCGATTGCGTCCGAGCCGTATTGAGCCGACGCGCCGTCGCGCAGCACTTCGATCGACTGCACAGCGGCGACTGGGATGGTATTGAGGTCGACCGCGGACGCGCCGCGACCGATGGTGCCGTTGACGTTCACCAGCGAAGCCGCGTGGCGACGCTTCGAGTTCACCAGCACCAGCGACTGATCCGGCGCCAGGCCGCGTAGGGTGGCGGGACGAATGGTGTCGGTGCCGTCGGCCAAGCCCGGACGCGGGAAATTGAGCGAAGGCAGGGCGATGGAGAGCGCCTGGTTGAGTTCCGACACGCCGCCGCGTTCGAGTTGTTCGATGCCGATCACGTCGATCGGCGCGGCGGTATCGGTGGCCGATCGACCCGCGACACGGGTGCCGGTGACGACGATCTGATCCAGGCTGCTGGCCTTGTCGGCGTCCGGCGGGGGGCTTGACTGCGCCAGCAGGGCGGGGGTGAACAGCGCCAGGGCAATGGCGGCGGCGAGACAGGCGTGCTTCGGCATCGGATGCTCCTTCACAAGGCAGGAACGGATCGGAAATGGCGACAACGGATGGGATGGCACCACCAGCGCATCGGGATAGCGCGTGCCGACGGTACACCCGCCGGTGCAAGGCGCATAGACCGCCCCCGCTCGGGCATCGACGCTATCGCCTACAATGCGCGCCCTTCGCCCGCGGCTCTCGTTCCATGATCTCGTTTCGCAACTTTGCCCTGCGCCGCGGCCAGCGCCTGCTGCTGTCCGAGGTCGATCTGACCCTGCACGCCGGCTGGCGCGTGGGTGTGGTCGGTCGCAACGGCACCGGGAAATCCAGTTTGTTTGCCGCCTTGATGCGCGAATTGGAATCCGATGCGGGCGATCTCGACCTGCCGAGCAAGCTACGGATCGCAAGCGTGGCGCAGGAAACCCCGTCGCTGCCGGATGCGGCGATCGACTTCGTGCTGCAGGGCGACGCCGACGTCGCAAAGGTGATCGCCGCCGAGGCGGATGCCATGGCGCGCGAGGACTGGGAAGCGGTAGCCACCGCTCACCAACGGCTCGAGGAACTCAACGGCTACGATGCCACCGCGCGTGCCGGACGCTTGTTGCATGGACTGGGGTTTCCTGCGTCCACGCACCAGAAGGCGGTGTCGGATTTCTCCGGTGGCTGGCGCGTGCGCCTGAACCTGGCGCGCGCGCTGATGACGCCCAGCGATCTGCTGCTGCTCGATGAACCGACGAATCATCTGGATCTCGACGCGGTACTTTGGCTCGAGCAATGGCTGGTGAAGTATCCCGGCACCTTGCTGATGATCTCGCACGACCGCGAATTCCTCGACGAGGTCTGCACCCACACCCTGCATCTGCACGATGGCCGTGCGAAGTTGTATGTCGGCGATTACACGAGCTTCGAGCGCCAGCGCGCCGAACAACTGCGGCAGCAGCAGATTGCGCACGAGAAGGAACAGGTCGAGCGCCAGCACCTGCAGAAGTTCATCGACCGCTTCAAGGCCAAGGCCAGCAAGGCCAAGCAGGCGCAATCGCGCATGAAGCGGCTGGAAAAACTGGCGGGTACCGAAGCCGTGCGAGCGGAACGCGGCCTGCACATCAATTTTGCCGAGCCAACGAAACTGCCGAATTCGCTGATCCGCCTCAACCATGTTGATGCTGGCTATCGCCACGTCAGGGAAGAACACGACCCCGGCGACGAGAACAGTGCGATCGCGCCGCATGCCGAACAGGGCGAGATCTTGATTCTGCGTGATGTGGGCTTCGGGCTGGAAGCCGGGGATCGCGTCGGTCTGCTCGGTCCGAACGGTGCCGGCAAATCCACCCTGGTGAAAACGCTGGTCGGTGATTTGTTGCCACTGGC
Organism: Chiayiivirga sp.; assembly: GCA_046590875.1. GTDB lineage: Bacteria > Pseudomonadota > Gammaproteobacteria > Xanthomonadales > Xanthomonadaceae > JALCLA01. The sequence continues at coordinate 318 of JBKJTK010000124.1, read as the reverse complement.
CGGCGAGCGCAACGCGCATCCGGACATGCGCATTGGATATTTTGCCCAGCACACGGTGGAAAGCTTGCAGCCGGGCCAGACCCCGATCGATCACCTGCGTGATATCGCGCCCAACACGTCCACGCAGGAGTTCCGCGATTTCCTGGGGCGCTGGAACTTCGCCGGTGACCGCGCCTTCGAGTCGGTCGACGGATTTTCCGGCGGCGAACGCGCGCGTCTGGCGCTGGCCCTGATCGCGTGGCGACGTCCCAACGTGCTGCTGCTCGACGAACCTACCAACCATCTCGATCTCGACATGCGCGAGGCCCTGGCCGAAGC
>JBKJTK010000033.1:0-6769 GCA_046590875.1 Chiayiivirga sp. | reverse complement strand
GCGGTTGCCGCTCCAGTTGTGGAAGTACTCGTGTCCGATCACCGATTCCACGCCCTCGAAATCCACATCGGTGGCGGTGTCGGGATCGGCAAGAATGTAGCGCGCGTTGAAGATATTGAGGCCCTTGTTCTCCATCGCGCCCATGGTGAAGTCCTGCGCCGCGACGATATTGAACACGTCCAGATCGTAGGCGCGTCCAAAACGCTCCTCGTCCCAGCGCATGGCGCGCAACGCGCAATCCAGCGCGTGGCGGCAGCGTGGCACATCGGCGGGATCGGCCCAGACCTGCACCGTGACGTCGCGGCCTTCCATCGTGCGGAACGGGGCGGCGACGCAGTCCAGTCGACCCGCGACCAGCGCGAATAGATAACTCGGCTTGGGATGCGGATCGACCCAGCGTGCCCAGTGCCGGCCATCGGGCAGCGCGCCGGCGCCATCGGGATTCCCGTTCGACAGCAGCACCGGATACTGCGCGCGGTCGCCGCGCAGGGTCACGGTGTAGCTCGCCGATACGTCCGGGCGGTCGATGAAGAAGGTGATGCGACGGAAGCCTTCGGCCTCGCACTGGGTGAACAGCGACGCGCCGCTGGCGTACAGGCCTTCGAGTCGGGTGTTGCGGTCCGGGTGAAGACGGACACGGGTACGCAGGACACAGGCGGTGAATATTTCCTCCACGACGAGGCCATTGGCGTCGTGGCGATAGCGCGCGAGCGGCAACGGTGCACCGTCGAGCGCGATCTCAAGCAGTTCCAGCGCCTCGCCATCGAGGCGCAACGGCTCACTCGGAACCTCTGGATTTGGCGCCAAATGCAGCGTCGATTCCAGTACGGTCGCGCTCGCGTCCAGATCGAACGCAAGTTCCACCTGCGTGATCCGCCAGGCTGGAACCCGGTACTCGGACAGGCGGATGATCGGCGCGGCGTCGGAGGGGTCAATCACGAAACGAAGGCCGACGTGATGAAGGGCCGCTAGGCTACCATGCGGTTTTTCCGCGATCGCAGGCCAGCATGGACCCGCGCACCCACGTTCCGACGCTCGACGATATTCGCAACGCCGCCGCGCGCATCGCGCCGTATGCGCACGTCACGCCGGTGTTGCGCTCACGTTCGCTCGACGTGCTCGCGGGCTGCGAGTTGCATTTCAAATGCGAGAGCTTGCAGCGAGCCGGTGCCTTCAAGTTTCGCGGCGCCTGCAACGCGGTGTGGTCGCTGGACGCCGCGCGTGCCGCCCGCGGTGTCGTCACCCATTCTTCCGGCAATCACGGCGCCGCACTGGCGCTGGCGGCGCAGACGCGTGGCATCGCGGCGCGCGTGGTGGTGCCGGCGAATGCGCCCCGGATCAAGCTCGACAGCATCCGCGCGTTCGGGGCCGAGGTGCGCCTGTGCGAAGCCACGATGGCGGCGCGCAATGCCGCCATGACGCAATGGCAAACGGAAACCCATGCCGAACTCGTGCATCCCTTTGACGACGCCCGGGTGATCGCGGGCCAGGGCACGGCGGCGCTGGAGTTGCTGGCCGCGGTGCCGGGACTCGATGCGGTGCTGACGCCGGTCGGGGGTGGCGGTTTGTTGTCGGGAACGGCAATCGTGGCTCGCGGCCTCGTGCCCGGGATCGACATCCTCGGCGCCGAGCCGCGCGGTGCGGCCGACGCCCAGGCGTCGCTCCGCGAAGGGCGCTGCATCACCGACCAACAGGCCAACACGATCTGTGACGGGTTGCGCGGCCATCTGTCGCCGCTCACGTTCGGCATTCTGCGCACGCAGGGCGCGAGCATCCTCGATGCGACCGACGCCGAGATCGCGGCCGCGATGAGGCTGCTGTGGGAGCGACTCAAGCTCGTCGTCGAGCCTTCGTCCGCGGTGGCCCTGGCGGCGATCCTGCGCCATCCCGAACGGTTCCGCGGCAAGCGCGTCGGTGTGATACTGAGCGGGGGCAACGTCGACCTCGACGCCCTGCCCTGGACCGCTCACCTCATTCCCGCGGCAGCACCCTGAGCACAGCGCCATGTTCAGCGACGGCAAACGCGCCTCCGATCGTGCGATCGAGCTGATCCTCGCGTTTTACAGCGCCTTCAACCGCGGCGACTGGGAAGGCATGCTTGCGATGTTGAGCGAGGACGTGACGCACGATCTCAACCAGGGTCAGCGCGAGACCGGACGTGACGCCTTCCGTGCCTACATAACGCGCATGCAACGTTGCTATTCCGAGCAGTTGCGCAATCTCGTGGTAACGACGACACCCGACGGCACCCACGCCGCCGCCGAATACGTGGTGCATGGCGAATACAAGGACGACGATGCATCAGCCGGTTCAGGGCAAGTCATCGTCCTGCCGCCCGCGAAAGGGCAGCGCTATGTGCTGCCGGGCGGCGCCTTTTTCGACGTGCGCGGCAACCGCATCGCGCGCGTCACCAACTATTTCAACCTGCAGGACTGGGTGCGGCAAATCGGCGGCAGCTGAAGCGCGACGCGCGCCCTTACCCGCCGCGATCGCTGCGCAGCGCCTGCGTGGCGCGTTCGTCCCCGGCGCTCTGCTGCCCCGCCAGCAACCCGAACGCCACGATGCCGAGGAACACCAGCACGGCGCCCCCAGCCGCCCAGCCTTGCGGCCAGTCCTCGCCGAGCAACATCGCGCCGAGTGCGGTGGCGAACAGGATTTCCGCGCCCTGCATCGCTTCGGTGGCTCCCAAGGCCGTGGGGTTGTCGCGCACCATGCCGGTAGCGTGAAAGAACAGCACGGTCGCAATCACGCCTGAGCCCAGTGCCACGCCGGCCGCGAACAGGATCTGGCTGCCGTCAGGCCAGCCGGCCTGCCACCACGCGTAAGCGGCGACCAGCCACCACAGCGGCTGCGACATCAGGGTCATGCCGTAGACGCGCTGCGTCGCGTTCAAACGTTCTCCGCTGCGTTCCAGATGCAACAGCAGTTTGCGGTTGCCGAGCGGATAGGCGAATGCACTCACGATCACCGCCAGCAGCGCAAACCACCCCGCGGCACCCAGCGCGCCGTCGAAATGGCCCAACTGCATCAAGGCTACGCCGGCGACCACCACGCCACCGAGCGCGAGGGCACGCCGCGGAATGCGACGCCGAGCATCGTGGTAGAGAAAAGGCGCCAGCAGCATTCCCGCGATCACGGTGAGCTGGAAACTGCCTGCGATCAACCACGCCGGTGCGCTGTCGGCGGCATAGGTGAGGCAGCAACAGAACAAGACGAAGCCGACCGCGCTCCAGCGCAGCCAAGCGCCCGGATGGGCCCGAATCGCGCGATGCACCGGCGCCACGCCGCCTTGCCACGACATCAGCGGCAGCAGCAATGGCAGGGTGCAGAAGTAACGCAGTGCCGCCGACCACGCCCAGTGCCCGCCCTCGGTGGCGATTGCGCGGTTGAGCAGATAGGTGCTGGTGAAAAACAGCGCCGACGCCAGCGCCACGAATACCGCGGCGATGGCGGTGCGCGACGGGCTCACGCGCCGCGACGCCGGATCAAGATCCTCGACAGCGGCACCGTGGCCAGATCGGCGCCGCCACTGCGGCGTGGTTGACCGGGTTCCGGACCCCAGGCGTGGGCGTAGATCACCTCATAACTCGCCGGAAGGACGCCGTCGCGCCGGAACGGTTCGTAGGCGGCGAACACGCGCTGCATGCGGGTCTTGCCGGTGAGCCCGCGCGGTCGGGACTGCAGGGCGTTGCCGGCGCCGATCGCGCGCAGTTCGCGCATCAGGCCGCGCGCATCGGCATAGGTGAGGGTGAAGTTGTCAGTATCGAGCACCGGATCGCGGAAACCGCTGCCCAACAGCGCATCGCCCAGGATCTGGATCGGCGCGAAATGACTGACGTGTTCGTCGCGATCCACCGCGGCGAATGCAGCCCGCAGTTCGTGCAGGGTGTCGGGGCCGAAGCTCGACAGCAACAGCAACCCGCCCGGCGCCAGCACGCGCCGCCATTCGGAAAACAACCCCGGCAAATCCGCGATCCACTGGATGCAGAGATTGGAGAACAGCAGATCGATGCTGGCATCCCTCAACGGCAGCGCGCTGGCATCGGCATTGACGCGCGTGAAACGCGGCCGCCACCAGCCCGCGTGCCTCCTTGCTTCGCGCAGCATCGGCAGCGCGAGACCGAGCGCCAGCACCTGTGCCTTCGGCCAACGTTGTTTGAGTGCGGCGCTGGCGCGTCCCGGCCCGCAGCCGACGTCGAGGATGCGCGCCGGCGCCAGTGACACGGTGTCGAGCTGTTCCAGCAGACGCGACTCGACTTCTTGCTGCAACACGGCGGTCGCCGCATAGGAACTTGCGGCGCGGCCGAAGGCGCGGCGGATCTGGCGCGGGTCGAAGGGCGTCGTCATGCGGACGCGGATTCTACGCGAGGTGCAAAGACTTACTCCCTCCCCTTCAAGGGGGGGTTGGGGTGGGGATGGTGTAAGTGCCGTTGCCAAGATCAACACCATCCTCTCCCTCCTTCGACAGGCTCAGGACAGGCCAAGCCTCCCCTTGAAGGAGAGGGAGGAGGCGAGCACTCGCGGCCAACACCGATATCGCCGCGGCGATCTCTTCCGCATGGCTCAGGAACGGCGCATGCCCGGCGGAGAGGTCGAGATAGCGACCGTTCGGCGCGGTCTCCGCGGCCCAGCGCATGGCGGCCGGCGGCACCAGACGATCGCGGCGGCCGGCGATCCACAGGCTTGGCATGCGCAGTTGCGTTACGCCGGCACGCAGATCGCTGCGGTCGAGTGCGTCCAGGCCCTGTTCCAGGACCGCGAGTGCGGGTTCGCCGCGTTCAAAGACCTGCGCCTTGAGTTCGCGCAGTTCGGCCTGGGCGCGGTCAGAGCCGTGCGCTTCGAGCGCGAGGAAGCGTGCGACGGTGCGACGCCAGTCGTCGCGCAGACCGTCGGCGAATTGCGCGAATATCTCGTGGGCGATGCCATGCGGCCAGTCTTCGCTCACTACGAAGCGCGGATTCGACGCGATCAGCGCGAGGGCGCGCACCTGAGCCGGCCGCTCCCGCGCCGCGTGTAGCGCGACCAACCCGCCCAGCGACCAGCCGATCCAGATGGCGGGCGGTGTTGCATCGGCAATGTTGTGCGCGCAGGCGCGTGCGTCGAATCCGCGCTCACGTTCGGCACTCAGGCCGTGGCCGGGCAGATCGACCAGATGCACCGTGAAGTGTTCGACCAGCAAGCGGGTCAGCGGCGCAAAGATCCCGCCATGCATCGCCCAGCCGTGGATCAGCACCAGGGCAGGGCCTTGGCCGTGCACCTCGATGTGCACGACTCAGGCTTTGACCGAGCCGCGCGCCGTGGGCTTGCGGCAAACCTGGCCCAGCGCCTCCAGCAAGGCGTCGACCTGGGCCTCGCTGTGCGCGGCTGAAAGCGTGACGCGCAGTCGTGCGCGCCCCTCCGGCACCGTCGGCGGACGGATCGCGGTGACGAGGAAGCCGCGTTGCTCCAGCGCCTGCGACGCGGCCAGCGCCGCCGCGTTCTCGCCGACGAGCAAGGGTTGTATCGGCGTGCTCGAATCCATCAGCGGCAGGCCGAGCTGCTGCGCGCCACGGCGGAAGCGCGCGGTCAGCGCGGCGAGCTTGAAGCGGCGCCAGGATTCCTTGCGCGCGAGCATCAACGCCGCGCGACTGGCGCTCGCCAGTGCTGGCGGCAAGGCCGTGGTGAAGAGATAGGGGCGCGCGGTTTGCAAGATCGCGTCGATCAGGGATTCGCTGCCGACCACGACCGCGCCATAACCACCGAGCGCCTTGCCGAGCGTGATCAATTGCAACGGCACGTCGCGCGGCGAAAGGCCGGCGTGGGCAACGCTGCCGCGGCCGTCCGGACCCATGACGCCGGCGCCATGCGCGTCGTCGACATAGAGCGTGGCGTGTTCCGCATTCGCCAGCAGCGCGAGGGATTTCAGCGGCGCCAGATCGCCGTCCATGCTGAACACGCCGTCGGTGGCCAGCAGCGCGGGCACGTCGTGCCGCGTCTGCAGCTGTCGCATCGCACCTTCGACGTCGTTGTGCGGATAGCGTTTGAGGTCGGCGCCAGCGAGTTTCGCGCCGTCGAGCAAACTGGCGTGGTTGAGTTTGTCCTGCACGCACAGATCATTCTCGGCCAGCAGCGCCTGCAACACGCCGAGGTTCGCGAGGTATCCGGAGCCAAACAACAGCGCGCGGGGATAGCCCTGCCACTCCGCAATCGCTTCTTCGAGCCGGGTGTGCTCGCGATGGTGGCCGCAGACCAGATGCGACGCGGTGCTGCCGACGCCGTGCCAGGCGGCGGCTTCCTGCAAGGCAGCAGTCACTTCGACGTGCTGTCCCAAGCCGAGATAGTCGTTGCTGCAGAAACTCAGCAGGATGCGGCCATCGATCGCGACCTCGACCCCTTCGCGTTGTTCGACCGTGCGCAAACGTCGCTGCAGCGCTGCCGTCGCGCGCTCGCGTTCAGCCTGCAACAGTCGATCGGCGAGTGCGGGACGGATCATCGACGGATCGATCAGGCCGCGCGCTCGACCGGCGTGCAGATTTCAGCATGCACGGTCGTCGGCGCTTCGGCGCTCAGAGGCATCGGGCTCAGCCCCAGACGCTCGAACAAGGCGCGGTCGTGCGCCACGTCTGGATTGCCGGTCGTGAGCAGCTTCTCGCCATAAAAAATGGAATTGGCACCGGCCAGGAAGCACAGCGCCTGAAGTTCGTCGCTCATGTCCGTGCGGCCTGCCGAAAGGCGGACGACAGCATGCGGCATCAGCAGGCGTGCGACTGCGATGCTGCGCACGAATTCG
>JBKJTK010000014.1:0-4103 GCA_046590875.1 Chiayiivirga sp. | reverse complement strand
CATCTGCAGCGCGGCCTTCGCCATGCAGATGCTGACGTACTCGCTTGCACGCGGCCTTCGCCATGCAGTAGACGGTGTGATGCCGCAGCGGACGGTCGGCATAGATGTCGACCAGGTTCACGATCGCGCCGCGCGTTGCGCGCAGATGCGGGGCGGCGGCTTGGGCGAGGAAGAACGGCGCCTTCGCGTTGGACGCGAACAGGGTGTCCCAATCGGCTTCGGTGGTCGCACCGATACGGGTCGGATGAAACGCGGAGGCGTTGTTCACCAGCGCATCGAGCCGGCCGTAATGCGCGAAAATGGTTTCGATGAGGACCGGCAGTTGCATGGTATCGGCCAGTTCGGCCTGCAACACCAGGGTGCTGCGCGGGCGTCGCGCTTCGAGTTCAGCCTGCAGCTCCGCGATCTCGGTCGCGGAGCTGCGGAAATGCAGGGCCAGATCGTAGCCGGCCGCGTGCAGGGTGCGCGCAATCTGTGCTCCGACGCGTTTGGCGGCGCCGGTGACGAGGGCAACCGGGCGGGGATCGTTCATGCAGTGCTCCGGCGGCGGAGCCGTTATCCTGACGCCTGGTTCCGCAAGTTTCCAGACATGGTTTCGAGTTCGCTGCCTCTTCCCGATGCCGATGCGCTGACGCACAGCGAGCGACTCGTCGCACTGATCCGCGCCGACATCGCCCGCAACCGCGGCAGCATTCCGTTCTCACGCTACATGGAGCTGGCCTTGTATGCGCCGGGGCTCGGTTACTACAGTGCCGGCAGCACCAAATTCGGCGCCGCCGGGGACTTCGTCACGGCGCCTGAACTCGGACCGCAGTTCGCGCATTGCGTGGCAGAGGCGGTGGCGCCGGTGCTGCGCGGACTCGGCAGCGACAGCGATTTCGTCGAGCTTGGCGGCGGCAGCGGCGCGTTCGCCGAAGCCGTCCTGGCCGCGCTCGCCGGCCGCCATGCGTTGCCCCGCAGCTACCGCATCCTGGAGCCCAGCGCCGACCTGCGCGAACGCCAGCGCGAACGCCTGCGCGCGGTCCTTCCCGCGGAATCCTATGCGCGTGTGGACTGGATCGACCGCCCCCCCGAGGCGCGCTGGAACGGCGTGCTGTTCGCCAACGAGGTGCTGGATGCGCTACCGACGACGCGCTTCGCCGTCACCGACGGCGAGGTGATGGAGGAGCACGTCGTACTCGATGGCGACGGCCGCTTCGTCGTCGCGCTGAGGCCCGCCGATACGCTGGTCGCCGGCGCGGTGCGGCATCTGGAACGCAGTCTCGGTAAGGATTTTGCTGACGGCTACCGTTCCGAAGTGCTGCCGCAACTGCCGTACTGGGTGCAAGCCGTCGCGGGCACGATCGATGCCGGACTCGTGCTGTTCTTTGATTACGGTTATCCGCGCCGCGAATTCTATTTGCCCGAACGCCGCGACGGCACCCTGGTCTGCCACTACCGCCATCGCGCGCATGCCGATCCGTTCTTCCTGCCCGGCCTGCAAGACCTGACCGCGTTCGTGGATTTCACCGCGGTGGCGGAGGCCGGCCTGCACGCCGGTTTCGAGCTCGCCGGGTTTTCGTCGCAAGCCGCGTTCCTGCTCAACAATGGTCTGCAGGATCGACTCGAACTCACTGGCGCGGATCTCGTCGAACAACATCGCCGCAACAACGAGGCCAAGCGCCTCACCCTGCCCGGCGAGATGGGCGAACGTTTCAAGGCGATCGGCTTGCAGCGCGGCGTGGACGCGAGCGAACAGTTCGCGTTTGGCGACCAGAGTCATCGGCTGTGAATGCAGCAGGATCGAATTGCGCGGAGGCCGGGAGCCGGGAGCGGCTGAGGACGGCGGGCATTCGCGCCGGCGTCATGCGCGATTTCAGGCGTCCGCGGCTGTGGCTAGGGTTGTGGATCCTGGGCTTGATCGCGACTGTCATCGTCTGTCTGTTGCCGCTGCCACAGTTGCACTCACCGGTGAATCATCTCGACAAACTCGAACACGCGCTTGGCTACGCGGCGCTCGCAGCGGGCGCGGCGATGTTGTTCGCCACGCGGCGAGCGTTGGTGCTGGTCGTGCTGGGTTTGATCGTCCTGGGCATAGGCATCGAAGGCTTGCAGGCGCTGGTGCCGTGGCGTAGCGCCGATCTGTTGGACGCCGTGGCGAACTCGCTCGGTGCGCTTTTAGGCGCAGCAACCGCGGTCACGCCAATGGCGCGCTGGCTGCAGCGATTCGATGGCGCGTTTCGCTAAAGCAAGCGCTATTCGGAGCCGTTGATCTTTTCCAGATTGCGCCGGGCGCGCTTGACCTCGTCGTGTAGCTCGCCGAACAAGGTCAAGTACTGCGCGAGCGCCTGGGTTTGTGTAGCGATGGCGGCTTCGCGCTGCCCGAGTGCTTTCTGCGCCCGCGCCTTGGATTCCAGCGCCTGGGCGTACTCGTTTTCGTGCGCAAGCCCGCGTGCGCGCAGCGACGTCATCGCGATTTCGACTTCACTCAAGGCCGTCGTTCCATCGCCCATGGAGGCCATCACGCCGGCACGGTTGGCGCGGATCACATCGCACATCACCGCATCGAGCTGGCGCTGCGCGCATTCGGCCATCGCGCGATCGAAGTACACCATGGCGGCCGCATCGCCAGATTGATCACGTGCAACCAAGGCACGGTAGCGCAGCGGCATCAGGATGCGCGAGCTTTCGAGCGTGGCATACATCGCGATCGCGCGGTCCAGCGTCGCTGCGGCTTGCTCGGGTTGCGCTTCCATCTGCTGCTGGCCGATATCGGTGAGGACGCCGGCGGTCCACGGGTGCGGGCCTTCAAAGGCCTTCTGAACCATGGCCAGGCGGCGCTGGTTGGTGGCATTCGCCTCCTCCATCTCGCCCTTGCGGTACTGAATTTGGGACAAGGTTTCGAGCAGCGGCTCCAGTCGCGGCGTATCGGGTCCGCCGATACGGGTTAGCTCCGCGATTGCTTCGCGCGAAAGCGCTTCTGCCTCGGCGTAGCTTCCGCGTTCGAGTAGCAAGGTGGCATTGTTGTGCAGCGCCACGCCCAGACCTTCCTGCCCCGGCTTTCCGTGTTTGCGAAACAGCCCCAGCGTTCGTTTGGCCAGCGCGAGTGCCTGCTCGGCCTGTCCGTCACGCTCGCGCAGCGCCGCAAGGCCACTTAGCGCATTGGCGAGATTCAGTGGCTCGGTGTCGGCATGGCGTTCGAGGATGACGACGGCCCTTTCCATGTCCGCGACGTCCTGCCCGGGATGGCCACCCGAGTAGTTTTCGATCACACCTCGATTAACCAGCGATTCCGCGATCGCCGGATGATCAGCGGGGTAGGTTTTTTCCGCGAGCGCCAGCGCCCGATTCACCAATACGCGGGCTTCGTCGAAGCGCCCCTGCCCGGTGCGGATCTCGCTGAAGTCATCGAGCACATCGATCTGCAGTATCGGATCCTCGGCCAGCTCGCTGTCGACGCGTTCGAGCGCGTCATCGAACGCCTCGGGCACGGTTTTCGGCGCGTCGGCATCCTGTCGCAGCGGATCGGCCTGCACGAAGGTCTGCATCATGAAGTCCTTGACCCGCTTGGCGCGCTCGGTGGCCTCGCTCGCGGCGAGCGTCTGCAGCTCGGCGCGTGCGGCTTCGGCGCGCGCCAGCTGGGCCTGATCGCGCGCCACACTGGCTTGCCACAGCGCCAATCCCAGGCCCGCAATCAGCGCCAGGAGCACGGCGCTGGCGCTGCCCACGGCGATGCGGTTGCGCGCCACGAACTTGCGCATCCGATAGCCCGCGGTGTCGGCTTGGGCGGCGATCGGGCGGCCCTCCAACCAGCGCCCGAAGTCCGCTGCCAGCGCTGCCGCATTGACATATCGCAGTGCAGGCTCTCGCTTCAGCGCGGTCAGGACGATAAGGTCCAGATCGCCCGCCACCTCGCGTGCATCGCGCGGATGGCTCATGCCGGTGGTCACCGCGCTGCCTTGCGACGTGCTGCGTCGGAGTACGTCGCTGGGGGATCGCGTATGTTCCTGGCGCACTTGTTCTGCCAGCGTTGCCAAGTTGCCCGAGCGCGCATGCGGCAGGACGCCGGTAAGAAGCTCAAACGCAATCACACCCAGCGAATAGACATCCGTTGCCGTGCTGAT
>JBKJTK010000537.1:0-2581 GCA_046590875.1 Chiayiivirga sp. | reverse complement strand
TTCGCTTTCGTTCGCGGCGTTCTCCGGCGCGGATTGGCGCCAGCTGCGCTTGGAATCGGCGCTTGCTACCGTGATTTGGCTGACAGCCTTCCTAGTGTTGCAATGGGATTGGCGCATCGTGCTGTCGCTATATGCGGGTTTTGCTTTCAGTTGGTCGTCGCTGCAATGGGTCTATCACATGCGCACGCCGCTCGACCGTATCGAAGGCGCCTACGACCTGCGCGCGCCACGATTGGTGCGCTGGCTTTTTCTCAATTTCAATTACAACCTCACGCATCATCGCCGTCCCAACGTGCCCTGGCAGGACATGCATGATCTGGTCGACCAACGGGAGACTCAGCCGTTGTGGTTTCGCTACTTTCTGGTGTTCAAGTGTCCGGAGCCCTTGCCTTCGGATCCCGGGTCGCTGCGCAAGAAATACTTCTGATTCGAGGGTCCGTCAAAGGCAAAGGCCTCTCAAAGACAACCGGCCTCGATAGCTGGCACCCGCGCTTTCAGGCCCGCGATGCATTCGGCGGCGGATTCGTAGTGCACGACAAACAGACGGCCCGCGGCGGAGATGTTGCGATACTTCTTGAACACGGCAGCCAGCGGATCGGACTCGTGCAGACCGGCGATGGCGTAATGCCAGGGTCCGCGCCGCAGCTTGTTGTAGGCGGACCGAAGCAGGCAATGCAGCAGTTGCACGTCATTGCCTTGCGTCGCGACGCAGGCCAGGTACAGATACGGAATACGCGAACCGATCTCGGGCAAGGGCTTGAGGGGGCTGAGTCTCGCTGCAAGGTTGTAGAACGGGCGCAGCCGCGACAGGGATGCGGAATATCGCTCCACGTGGGTCTGTCGAATCGCGGATTGGTCCCATGCCGCCATCGTGCCGACGATACGGTCGCCGTAGATGGCCAGAAAGAAATCCTGCGCACGCAACCCGAGGAAACGCCCGCCGCCAAAATCCGCGGTTCGATACACCGGCGCGAACTGTTTGTGGCTCTGCTCGTTGTTGAGAAACGCAACGATATCGGCCAGCTGCGAATCGTCGCCACGCACGATCGAGACGCCCGGCAAAGCGATAGGCCGGCGCGGAAAATCGAGGTGTATCGCCGGCGTCAGGACGCGTCCGAAATCGCGATAAGTCGGAAGCCCGGCGCGCGCACCGAGCAGATTGTCGATCGCGGGCCGGTTGCCCTCGTAGATCACGGTGGTATAGAAGGCGACAGGATCCGCCTCGTGCAGTTGGCGTAAAAATCGGTAACCGCGTGCCAGCAGGGTGCCGCGCCGATACTCCGGGGCGGAGCGCAAGTCTGCGAGGTAGCCGATGCGCTCGGGCTGGCCATCGACGTACGCGGTCAAGGTGCTTCGGCTGCCCAAGCCCGCGATGCGGCCCGTCGCCGTATCGAAACACTTCACCACCGCCGTGGCATCGCCCTGCACGCGGCAACCGGCGAAATACGAGGGCTCGCGACGAAAGCTGATCGCGATATCGCCTTCCATCCGATCTTCGGCCATGCGGGCGCGCAGTTGTGGATCATCGTCGCGCGACGCCAGCGCAAACTTAAATCGGCTGCTCATGCGACGGGAAGAAACGTCTGCTGCCAATCGTCAACGGCGAGAAGGACGGGCAGCTTGATGTCGCCCAGGCGCTGGCCGCTCGCCAATCCCCGGCTTGTCCAACTCCCCACGGGATCGATACAGCGCACGGCGCGCAGTGGCATGAGCTGTTGCAATTGGCACGCATACGCGTACTGGGGATTGGTGGCAAGCGACGCGTCGGCGCTTGCTGCTAGTCCCCGAGCCTGTGAGGCTGACACCTCGCTCGCGTCCAACAACATGACGTAACCCCGCGGCGATTGCGTCTCCGGCGCGAGTGCCGCAAAGCGCAGGCCGAGGTGACGGAAGACCCGCAATACGAAGGCCTCGTCGAATTTTTCTCCGCACAGATCGCTCGACACCCCCGAGCGCCCGGTGAATTCGAGCATCGGCGTCTGGCCGGCAAAGCCGTGAATGCGGACGCGATCGCCGATGGCGTAACGATACAAGCCGCAGTGGTTGGTCTGGATGAGCTCGTAGTCCGCGCCGCTCGTTACCTCGTGTGCACGCCGCAGGTTTCCATCGGCACCCAGGAACTCATAGAAGCCCGATTCAAGCGCCAGCACCGGCATGGGGAAGCCCCCGAGTGGAATCGATGTGATTCCTTCGGTCGCCAGCAAACCCTTGCCTTGCAGCTGCACGCCCGGAAACAGTCGTCGCACTTCGTTCGCATACGATCGCGACGCCGCCTGATCCCAGCAGCTGATGACGGTGAGATCCGGCCAGAGCGCTGCAAACGAGGCTTCTTCCGCGGCCAGGACAGCGGCAACGTGGCGGGCGCGCTGCGCGTTGGGCGCGACCTCGGCCAAGTGCGGGCGAATCGCGGCGGGCACGTCCAGGGCCGGCGCACCGTGCTCGATACACGCCGCCAGCTCGTCGGCATTCTGGCGCGCGTAGTTCAGCAGGTCGATCAGGAAGGTCGGGCTCCAGACCGATATCAGTGACAGGCGCGCGTCGGCGAGAAGATAGAAAACCGTGAGGTGCCGCCACAGATCCA
>JBKJTK010000068.1:0-3156 GCA_046590875.1 Chiayiivirga sp. | reverse complement strand
GGCGTGGTGCAGCCGCATCGAGATCATCGCGCAGGCAGCCTTCCAGAACCGAATAGTCGATCAGCGAATTCTGCTTGCTGATGCCCACCCGTTCGGCCATCAGGCGCAACGACGCGGGCGTGTAGCCGCGGCGTCGGACGCCCTGCAGCGTGGGCATGCGCGGATCGTCCCAGCCATCGACCAACTTCTCCTGCACCAGCGCCATCAACTTGCGCTTGCTCATCACCGTGTAGTTGAGGTTGAGACGCGAGAATTCGATCTGGCGCGGCTTGGCCGCCTGATTCGGGAGCCCAGCGTCGAGTAGTGGCTGCAACAGATCGGGATTTCCCGCGAGATCGACCTGGTTCACGCACCAGTCGTAAAGCGGCCGGTGGTCCTCGAACTCCAGCGTGCAGAGCGAATGGGTAATGCCTTCGATCGCATCCGACAGCGAGTGCGCGTAGTCGTACATCGGATAGATCGGCCACGTGCTGCCGGTGTTCTGGTGCTCGACGTGCTTGATGCGGTACAGCGCCGGATCGCGCAGATTGATATTGCCGCTGCCCATGTCGATCTTGGCGCGTAGAGTACGGGTGCCGTCGGGGAATTCGCCGGCGCGCATGCGGCGGAAAAGATCCAGATTCTCGGCCACCGAACGTTCGCGAAAGGGAGAGTTTCGGCCGGGTTCGGTGAGCGTGCCGCGATAGGCGCGAACGTCCTCGGCGCTGAGGTCGCAGACGAAGGCATCGCCCTGGCGGATCAGTTTCTCGGCCGCGAGATGGAACACGGCGAAATAATCCGAGGCGTGACGTAGCTCGGCCCACTCAAAGCCCAGCCAACGCACATCCTCCTTGATCGCCTCAACGTACTCGGGGTCTTCCTTGGCCGGATTGGTGTCGTCGAACCGCAGATTGCACCGCCCGCCGAAATCGGCCGCGATGCCGAAGTCGATGCAGATCGCCTTGGTGTGGCCGATGTGCAGGTAGCCGTTGGGCTCTGGCGGGAAGCGAGTACGAATCGCGGCGTGTTTGCCGCTGGCGAGGTCGTCGCGGATGATCTGGCGGATGAAATCGTTACGTTCCTGCGTTGACGCAGGTTCGGCGTTGGCCGCGGAAGCAACGGCAGCAGCGTGGTTCATGGCGCGCGGATTGGAGAAAAGAGCGCTAGTTTAGCTGGTGCCGGCGGTGCCCGCGCTGGCCGCGCTGCGTCGGCCTTTCCCGTATGCTCGTGTCGGTGCCCCGACGCGGGCGTGATCGAGCGACCAGCCCATGCGAGTGGTGTACGAAGCCGAGAACGTCATCGACGCGCACCTCATCAAGGGGCTGCTCGAATCCGAGGAGATTCCGGCCTACGTTCGCGGCGAACATCTCGCTGGCGGTATGGGGGAATTGCCGGTGATGGGTTTGGTCGCGGTCTGCGTGTCCGAGATCGATCTTGCGGAGGCCGAGCGCATCATCGCGGCGTGGCGGGCAACGCCGGCGCGAGAACCGGAGTGGCGCTGGGACGCCGAGCCCGATCCGGCCTGAGCCGCCGACGGGAATCCTCAGGGTCTGTTGAGTACAGAATGATGGTGTTCAAAGACGCGCCATTGGCGCTTGAGTGGGCGACCCACTTCCGCGACGATGCGCGCTGTACCTTCTGGAGCATGACATGTCGAACGCACTCACCCTGGTCATCGGCAACAAGAATTACTCCTCGTGGTCGCTTCGACCGTGGTTGTTCCTGCGTCAATTCGGCGTGGCGTTCGACGAAGTCCGGTTGCCGCTGGATACGCCGGAATTCCAAACCGGGATCGCCCATTGGTCACCGACGGGGCGCGTGCCGGTCTTGCACCACGACGGACTCGTGATCTGGGATTCCCTGGCGATCTGCGAGTACGTCAACGAGACCTTTCTCGACGGTCGCGCGTGGCCGCAGGACCGTCGTATCCGTGCGCAGGCGCGCAGTGCCGCGGCCGAGATGCATTCGGGCTTCGCCTCGCTGCGCACCCAGTTGCCGATGAACTGCCGTCGTCGTCCGGACGCCTACCGCTGGGACGCCGACGCGCAGCGCGATATTGATCGCGTACAGCAGCTCTGGCGCGACATGCGTGCGAAAGGCCCCGCGGACGGCGATTTCCTCGGCGGCGAGTTCGGATTGGTCGACGCAATGTTCGCGCCCGTTGCAGTGCGCTTCCGCGCTTACGGCGTGGAATGCGATCCGGTGTCGGCGGCCTACCGCGATGCACTGTTGGCGCTGCCCGCGTTCCGCGAGTGGGATGCCGCGGCCCAGGCCGAGGCTGAGCGCATCGGCAAGTACGAGGCAATCGTCACGCCGTAATGAACCCGAACGGCATCACGCTCGCGCCCGTTTCGTCACCGGTTTGGCCGTGGCCTTTTTCCTGGCGCGTGTCGCACCGACCCGCGCCGAGGTGTTGAACAACTCGCGCGGCAGTTCGCGAAACACCACCGCCAGTTTGGTGAGGAAGTCGTTCATCGCCGAACTCTTGCGCCACACCATGGCGATTTGGCGACTCGGCGAAGAATCTCGGAAACGCAGCAAGTGGATCGCATCGGAGCGCGGCACCGGTGGCTGCACCGCGAGTGCCGGCAGCAGGGTCATGCCGACGTTCGCCGCCACCATCTGGCGCAGGGTTTCCAGGCTGGTGGCACGGAAGCCGGTGCGTTCCCCCGCGCCCGCCAGCGAGCACACGTCCAGCGCTTGGTCGCGCAGGCAATGGCCATCCTCCAGCAAGAGCAGGCTTTCGTGTGCGAGATCTTTCAGCGCGATCGAGTCACGCCGGGCATACGGATGCGCTTCGGGTACGGCGAGGAGGAACGGTTCCTCGAACAGGAATTCGATGTGCAACTGGTCATCGTGCAGCGGCAGTGCCAGCACGGCTGCGTCGAGCCGGCCTTCGCGCAGTTGGCGCAGGATGGCCTCGGTTTTCTCCTCGACCAACAGCAATTCCAGCCGTGGAAACCGGGTGCGGATGGTCGGCACCACGTGCGGCAGCAGATACGGTCCGAGCGTGGGAAACAAGCCGAGCCGCACCTCGCCAGCTTCCGGATCGCGAGAGCGGCGCGCGCTTTCCTTCAACTGATCGACCTCTCCCAGGATTCGGCGTGCGCGCTCCGCGACATCGCGTCCGACCGGCGTCAGCATCACGCGGCGCGGTGCGCGCTCCACCAGCGCGAC
>JBKJTK010000489.1:0-2635 GCA_046590875.1 Chiayiivirga sp. | reverse complement strand
ATTTCCTCGCGCCTGAAGGTGATGGCCTCGCTCGACATCGCCGAGCGCCGCGTGCCGCAAGACGGTCGCATCAAGCTGAACCTGTCCAAGACCAAGTCGATGGACTTCCGTGTCAGCAGTTGCCCCACGCTGTTTGGAGAGAAGGTGGTGCTGCGTATCCTCGACGGCAGCGCGGCCAAGCTCGGCATCGACAAGCTGGGCTACGAGGACGCACAGAAGAAGTTGTTCCTGGAGGCGATTGAAAAGCCTTACGGCATGGTGCTGGTGACAGGTCCGACGGGTTCTGGCAAGACAGTTTCGCTCTACACCGCGCTGAATATCCTCAACACCGATGGCCGCAATATTTCTACCGTCGAGGACCCCGTCGAAATCCGCGTGACCGGCATCAACCAGGTGCAACAGAATCAGAAACGCGGCATGACGTTTGCTGCCGCCTTGCGCTCTTTCCTGCGCCAGGATCCGGACGTGATCATGGTCGGCGAGATTCGCGACCTGGAGACCGCCGAGATCGCAGTGAAGGCCGCACAGACCGGCCACATGGTGTTGTCTACGCTGCACACCAACGACGCCCCGCAAACCATATCTCGCCTGATGAATATGGGCATCGCGCCCTTCAACATCATTTCGTCGGTGACGCTGGTGATTGCACAGCGACTGGCGCGCAAGCTGCACGACTGCAAGCGGCCGATTCAGCTCCCCAAGCACGCGCTACTGGCCGAGGGTTATACCGAGGCCGCGGTCGACGCGGGCTTCACGCTGTACGAAGCGGTTGGCTGCGACGAATGCAACGAAGGCTACAAAGGACGTACCGGCATCTATCAGGTGATGCCGCTCACCGAGCAAATCCAGGCCATCATTCTCGAAGGCGGCAACGCGATGAAGATCGCGGCGGCCGCCGAAGCCAGCGGCGTCAACGATCTGCGCAAGTCGGCCCTACTCAAGGCCAGGAACGGCGTTACCAGTCTCGCCGAAATCAACCGCGTCACCAAGGACTAGCCATGGCCGCCAGTAAAGCTGCGGTAAAAAAAGCCGTCGCCGCACCGCGTAATCCGAATCCACTGCAGCCCTTCATCTGGGTAGGCACGGATAAGCGCGGCACCAAGATGAAGGGGGAATCCCTCGCCAAGAGCGCCAGCCTGCTGAAGGCCGAGTTGCGTAAGCAGGGTATAACGCCTACGGTCGTCAAGACTAAGTCCAAGCCTCTTTTCGGCAGCGCCGGCAAGACGATTTCTGCGAGCGAAATTGCCATATTCAGCCGCATGCTCGCCACAATGATGAAAGCCGGCGTACCGATGGTGAACGCGTTCGAGATTGTTGCCGGCGGACAGAAAAACGTCCGCATGAAGAATATGCTGGACGATGTCCGCGCCAGCATCGAAGGTGGGTCAACCCTGCATGAGGCGATCGGCAAACATCCGGTGCAATTCGACGAGTTGTATCGGAACCTGGTCAAGGCTGGCGAAAGTGCCGGTGTCCTCGACACGGTGCTCGACACGATTGCCAACTACAAAGAGAACATCGAAACCCTCAAGGGCAAGATCAAGAAGGCACTGTTCTATCCCGCCACCGTCATTGCAGTCGCTTTTCTCGTGAGTGGGATCCTGCTGATCTTCGTGGTGCCGACGTTCCAGAATATGTTCAAGAGCTTCGGCGCCGACCTGCCTGCATTTACCTTGATGATCATTGCGGCATCCGACTTCATGATTGCCTACTGGTGGCTGATCCTGATTGTCGTTGTCGGCAGCATCTTTGGGTTCATCGCGGCCAAGAAACGTTCTCCTGCCTTTGCCCACTTCCTCGACCGTCTGATTCTCAAGATTCCGGTGATCGGACAGATCATGCACAACTCGGCCATCGCTCGCTTTTCGCGAACGCTGGCGGTGACGTTCAAGGCGGGCGTGCCACTGGTGGAGGCCCTTGAAACCGTCGCGGGTGCCTGCGGTAACGTCGTCTACGAAAAGGCTGTCTATCGCATCCGGGACGACGTGTCGGTGGGCTACCCGTTGAATGTCGCGATGCGACAGGTCAACGTCTTCCCACACATGGTGGTTCAGATGACCGCCATCGGCGAAGAAGCCGGTGCCTTGGATACCATGCTTTACAAGGTCGCCGAGTTCTACGAGCAAGAAGTGAACAATTCGGTCGACGCGTTGGCCAGCCTGCTCGAACCGATGATCATGGTGATCATCGGTGGTGTCGTGGGGTCGATGGTCATCGGCATGTACTTGCCGATCTTCAAGCTCGCCGCATCGATCTGATCGTTTTTGCGAAACGTGCTCGACCTTCTGGTGTCCACCCCGGCGCTGGCCATCGCCAGCGCCTTCGCCTTGGGGCTGGTGGTAGGCAGTTTTCTCAACGTGGTGATCCTGCGACTGCCACGCCGGTTGCAGTGGCAGTGGGAGCGCGATAGCCGCGACCTGCTGGAGATCGAAGCGTCCGCCGGATCGGGCGCGGATGCTCCGCCCGGCATCGTGGTCGAGCGATCGCATTGCCCGAAATGCGGACACCAACTTTCGGCGTCGGAGAACATCCCCGTTCTGAGTTTCCTGATGCTGGGCGGCAAGTGTCGCGTCTGCAAGGCGCCGATCTCGTGGCAATACCCCGCAGTCGAACTGATTACCGGCGTGCTGTTCGC
>JBKJTK010000169.1:0-8632 GCA_046590875.1 Chiayiivirga sp. | reverse complement strand
GTCGAAGTAAGCCTCTTGCTTCACCGCCGCGAGCGGTCACGCCTACTCGCCACCCTCCCGGCGAGTAGGCACTCAAGCCGACGGATCTCACGATCCGTCGGCTTTTTTATTGGCGTCATGCGGGTCCTTCGGCAAAACCGGCACATCCCTGTGCGGACTGTGCATGCGGCTGTCGCCGCGGAAGCAAAGATCTGCTTCAGGCTGCTATGACGAAAAGCGCCACGCAGCATCCGAACGCCAGCAGCCACACCAGGCTGCGCAGCGTCGCCCAACCCGCCAGATAGCAAACGCCGTAACCCAGACGCAGCGCAATGAAGGCGAGCGCGAGGCCATCAATGCGGGCCTGCGTGGCCTGCGCCAGCTGCGCCACGATCACCGCCGCCGCAAACAACGGAAACGCCTCGAAACTATTCAGATGGGCTGCATGCGCGCGCGCCGGCAACCCGGAAAGTCGCGTTTGCCACGCGCGAGGATCGCGGTTGTTGTAACGCTCTCCGCTCGCCTTGGCGATCGCGGTGAAAAGATACGGCATCAGTCCCGCCGCAAGCACGCACCAGTAAGCGGTGGTCATGTCGTTACCCTCGTTTGAACAAACGTTTCCACCAGCCGCCCTTGGCCTGCTGCTGGGCTGCACGCGCGATGTCCTCGGGGCGCACCTTGCGCATCTTGAGCTGAGTGGCGTCGACCATCACGCGCCCGGCGCGCGGCGCGCCGGCGCTGCTCATCAGTTCGGTCGCCAGCGCGGCGAGATTCCGGATGTTGTCCGGCACTGCGGCTTCCGACGCCACTGCTGGCGAAACTCCGAGCAAGCTGGCCGCGTGCCGGCCGAGTTCTCCGGCGCCTTTTGCGGCGGGATGATCGCCGAGCGCGGTGGCCAGATCGTCGCGAACATCGAATACGAGCGTGATGCCCGCGGCATCGAACACCTGTCGCAGCGTCGGCGTCAGTCCGCACAGGCGCAGGCTGGTCGTCGGCGTCTTCAGGGCCTTGCCAATCTTGCCGAGTACGCGCAAGCCGGCGTTGCTGGTGTAGTTGAGCCCGGACAGATCGACCACGATGTGGCGCTCACCGGCGGCGATCAGTTCCTGTGCGGCCAGTTCGAATTCGGCCGCGTTGTCGTTGTCGAGCCGCCCGCGCGGCGTCAGCACCAGCACGCCGCCAAAGCGATCCTTGATCAGTTCAAATGCCATCGCAGCGCTCAGCCCTCCCGAAATAGGAAGCGGGCGGGACCGAATTCAACCACGTCCTCGTGCCGCATCAGATGCTGGTTCACCGGCACGCCGTTGACTCGCACCCCACCGCCTTCATCACTGAGGGTGAAGCCGGCCATGCTGACGCGGATCTCGGCGTGTCGTTTCGCCGCCGACGCCAGGCGCACATCGCAGCCCTCCGCGCTGCCGATCAGCATGGGTTTGAGCGCCAGGGTGTAGTTCTGCTTGCCGGCTTCCGGGTTTTGCGGCACCAGGCGTGCGGTGCGCATGATCATGGTGGAATCCGAGCGCGGCGGCGGCGCAGCCGGCGCGGCGCCGGCATCGCCGGGGCGGATTGCACGCATCATCTGGGTGGCACCGGCGGAAGGCGGTGGCGGCACCGCCATCACCGTAGTGGCCATCGGAGGTGCCGGCGCGGTCGGTGCTGGCGTCGCGGATGCAGGCGGGATGGTGTCGTACCCCGACAATTGCGCCGGGCTGAGCGTGTCCAGCTTGCGCGTCGGCGCGGACGCGGCCGGCACGCTCGTCTCCAGTTCGTCCTCGGAACGGAACACCGCGACGAAACGCTGCTTCATCGCCTCGGCCTGCTCGCGCGCCGTGGCCTTGTCGGCAAGTTGCTTGTCGACCGCCTTCAGACGCTTCTTGTTCTCGGCCTCGTCGAATTCGCCGAGGCTGAAGCGGAACTCGATTTCTTCCCGATCCAATCGAGTCGTCTCGTGATCGGCTTCCGAACGCGTCAACAACTCGCGCAGACGTGCGTACTGCGCGCGTGCCGTCGCCTTCAGTGGCGCTCCCTCCTCCTCCAGCGCGCGGCGTCGGGTCTCGTAATCGGCGCGTACCCGCATATAGACCGCGGCCGCGACGCTGTCCTTGCGCGCTTCCATCGCGGCAAGGCGACTTTCCAGCGTGTCGAGTTCCTGCTTGATGCGCCCGAGCGCGTCGAGCGGCGACACGTCGATGGTGGCCAGTTCTTCCTGCATGATCCGCTCCCGATCCGTGCCGCTGTTGAACAACCGATGTCGCGATGCGCGCTACATGGTGCCCGGCTGAGAAATGCCCGGTTATAAAAGACCAAGCTCCAGTTCGATCGCGCCGAAGCGCAACTTGTCCCCAGGCTTGAGTGCGACGGTCTGACCGACGGCGAGGCGCTCGCCATTGATCCAGGTGCCGTTGGATACGCCCGGTTCTTCACGCAGACTGATACCACCCGCAGCCACCAGCAGTCGCGCGTGACGGCGGCTCAGGCTGCGCGCCAAGTCCAGCGGGCCGAGATTGATCTCCGGAATCGCTCCAGTGGCCGGGTCCGGACGACCGACCACGCATTCGTTGCGGTCTTCAGGCAGGGCGATCGCGCCATCGGGATGGCGCAGCACGAAGACCGGCTTCACTACCGCCGGCTTCGCTGCCGGTGGCGGCATCACCGGTGGAGGCACTGACGCGGGTTTGGCAACGGGCGCTGATGCAGGTTTGGCAGCCGGCGGAGCCGCGATCGACGCCGGCGCTGCGGCCGGTGCACTCGCCGGCACAGCGGCGGCACGCGGCGCGCCGAGACTACGCGCGAGCTGCGCCTCCAGTTCGATGCGACGCGTGTCGCTCTCGCGCAGGCGAAGTACGAGCTGTCGCATCATGTGCATCGCGATTTCGACGTTTTCGCGCAGCACCCCGTGGAACGCCACCGCATCGATGCGCAGCGCACGCACCGCGGTGCGCGCCACGACATTCGCAGAATGCGCCTGCTCCTGCAGGATCGACATCTCGCCGAAGAACTCGCCTGGTCCGCGTTCGGCCAGCAGGCTGCCGGGCGCGTCACTGCGCTCGATCGCAACCTTGCCCGCTTCGATGATGAACAGCGCGATCGCCGCCTCGCCTTCGCGCAGGATCGTGCTGCCGGCAGCGAAATCGACGAACGGTGTGTCGCTCTTGGCTTCGCGACTCATGGCAGAAGCGGGATTCCTGCGCGGCTTGGGCCGCAATCACCGGGATTATGCCGAGCACGCGAACGGCACCGCAACCGACGAAGGGCGGAGTCCTTCGTCGTCCCCGCGAAAGCGGGGGTGAGCGGGGCTTTCGAGTGGCGACAGCCGCGAGCCCGCGAACGCCCACGCGCATGCAAGCGCGCGGGCCGGGGGACAGCCCGGAATCCAGCCGCCTATTTCTTCTTCGGCCGCTGCCAACCGTCGACCGTGCTCTGTCGCGCGCGCCCCACGCTCAGGGTGCCGGCCGGCGCATCCCGCGTGATGACCGAGCCGGCGCCGATGGTGGCCTCCGCTCCGATTTCCACCGGCGCCACCAGCGACGAATTGGAACCGATGAAGGCTCCATCGCCGATGCGCGTGGTGAATTTGTTCACGCCGTCGTAATTGCAGGTGATGGTGCCGGCGCCGACATTTACGTTAACGCCGATCTCGGCATCGCCGAGGTAGGTCAAGTGATTGGCCTTGCTACCGCGACCGAGCCGGGTCTTCTTGATCTCGACGAAATTCCCGACGTGCGAGCCTTCCGCCAGCTCGGTGCCGGGGCGCAGGCGAGCGAACGGACCGATCGTGCTCGCGCCTTCGGTGATTACGCCATCGAGATCACAATGCGCCTGCACCAACGTGCCGGCCGCGAGCTGCACGTTGCGCAATCGGCAATACGGTCCGATGCGCACGCCATCGCCGAGCACTACGACGCCCTCGAGGATCACATCGATATCGATTTCGACATCGCAGCCGACCACGACGGTGCCGCGTTGGTCGAAGCGCGCCGGATCGGCGAAGCGCAGACCTTGCTCACTCAACGAGCGCGCCGCACGACGCTGGTAGTGACGCTCCAAGATGGCGAGTTGCCAGGCGTCGTTCGCGCCTGCGGCCTCCATTGGATCGAAGCAGGGCAAGGCCACGGCCGGCGCGCCCTCGGCGGCCGCCAGCGCGAACACATCGGTGAGGTAATACTCGCCCTGGGCATTCTCGTTCTTAAGCTGCGCCAGCCAGCCGCGCAGGCGCGCCGCATCCGCCGCGATGATTCCGGTGTTGATGCTGCGGATCTTGCGCTGGTCGGGATTGGCGTCCTTCTGCTCCACGATCGCCGCCACATGGCCGCTGGCGTCCACCACGATCCGACCATAGCCGGAAGGATCGTCGAGATCCGCGGTGAGCACCGCGAGCGGCTTGCTCGTCGCGACCACGGCGGCGAGCGTGTCCTGCGTCAGCAACGGGACATCACCGTACAGTACCAGCACGCGCGCCGCGTCGGGCACGCCCGGCATTGCCTGTTGCACCGCATGTCCCGTGCCGAGCTGCTGCGCCTGTTCCACCCAAACCAGCTCAGCGTCGGCAGCGAACGCCGCGCGCACCTGCGCCCCGCCGTGCCCGTAGACCACATGAACCGCCTCGGCACCGAGCGCACGCGCGACGTCTATCGCATGCCCGAGCATCGGCTTGCCCGCGATCGTATGCAGCACCTTGGGCCGCGTCGACTTCATCCGTTTGCCCTCGCCGGCGGCGAGGATGATCACGTGCAGAGGTCGTGCGTCCATCGAATTTCCCGTTTTCATGTTGCTTCGTCGCGATTATGCGGCATGAGTGAAAAGCAGTGCATCAGAAACGAAAACGCCGGCACGAGGCCGGCGTGGTTGTTTCCAGATTGTGGAAGCATCGTCACAGTGAGCATTGGAAAGTCCGCACAGGAAGCGCGGGCTCCTGCGGAACGATCCGCCTAATGTTTCAGGTTTTTCCGCAAACGCTCCAGCGCCTGCAATTGCGCCACGGCTTCAGCCAGCTTCGTTTGTGCTTCGGCGAGTTCCATCGCGTCGCCGCGATTGGCGATCGCTTTCTCGGCTTCGTCCTTGGCGTGCTTGGCGGCGGCTTCGTCGAGATCCTTGGCGCGAATCGCGGTATCGGCCAACACCGTCACGACCTGCGGCTGCACTTCCAGGATACCGCCGGAAACGTAGAAGAATTGTTCTTCGCCGTTCTCGAGAATCACGCGCACCTGACCCGGCTTGAGACGGGTGATGAGCGGGGCATGGCGCGGCGCGATGCCAAGCTCGCCCATCTCGCCGGTGGCGACGACCATCTTCACCACGCCGTGGAAGATCTCTTCTTCGGCGCTGACGATGTCGCAACGGATAGTACTCATTTCTTTTCTCTCACCGACCGATGCGCCTGCACCCGTCTCAGTAGCTTGTTCCGCTAGCCAGACAGCGCCTTTACTGGCGACTGGAACTGGCTATTGGGCTTTTTCTGCTCTTACGCTGCGGTGCTCATCTTCTTGGCTTTCTCGATCGCCTCGTCGATACCGCCGACCATGTAGAAGGCTTGCTCCGGCATGTGGTCGCACTCGCCTTCGCAGATCATCTTGAAGCCGCGGATGGTCTCTTTCAGCGTGACGTACTTGCCCGGCGAGCCGGTAAACACTTCCGCCACGTGGAACGGCTGCGAGAAGAAGCGCTCGATCTTGCGCGCGCGAGAGACCGACTGGCGGTCTTCTTCCGACAGCTCGTCCATGCCCAGGATCGCAATGATGTCCTTGAGCTCCTTGTACTTCTGCAAGGTGGCCTGGACGCGACGCGCCGTATCGTAGTGCTCGTTGCCGATCACGTTGGGATCAAGCTGGCGCGAGGTGGAATCGAGTGGGTCGACCGCGGGATAAATACCGAGCGACGCGATGTTGCGCGACAGCACGACGGTGGCGTCGAGATGCGCAAAGGTGGTCGCGGGCGAGGGATCCGTGAGGTCGTCCGCGGGCACATACACGGCCTGGATCGAGGTGATCGAGCCGGTCTTCGTGGAGGTGATGCGTTCCTGCAGTTCGCCCATCTCCTGCGCCAGCGTCGGCTGGTAGCCGACCGCAGAGGGCATCCGGCCGAGCAGCGCCGACACTTCGGTACCGGCCAGCGTGTAGCGGTAGATGTTGTCGACGAAGAACAGGATGTCGCGACCCTTGCCGGTCGCCGGATCGATATCGTCGCGGAAGTACTCGGCCATGGTGAGGCCGGTGAGCGCCACACGCAGACGATTGCCCGGCGGCTCGTTCATCTGGCCGTACACCATGGCCACTTTATCGAGCACGTTGGAGTCTTTCATCTCGTGGTAGAAGTCGTTGCCCTCGCGGGTACGCTCACCGACGCCCGCGAACACCGACAGGCCTTCGTGCGCCTTGGCGATGTTGTTGATCAATTCCATCATGTTGACGGTCTTGCCGACGCCGGCGCCGCCAAACAAGCCGACCTTGCCGCCTTTGGCGAACGGGCACATCAGGTCGATGACCTTGATGCCGGTTTCCAGCAATTCATTCGCCGCGGCCTGATCCTCATAGGACGGCGCCGGGCGGTGGATTTCCCAGTTCGCGGAGGCGTCGATCGGGCCTGCTTCATCGATCGGGCGGCCGAGCACGTCCATGATCCGGCCCAGCGTGCCGGTGCCAACTGGAACCGAGATCGCGTGGCCGGTGTTGTCGGCCAGCAGGTTGCGCTTGAGGCCGTCGGTGGAACCCAACGCGATGCAACGCACCACGCCGTCACCCAGCTGCTGCTGCACTTCCAGCGTGATCTCGGTGTTCTGCACCTTCAACGCGTCGTAAATCTTCGGCACGCTCTCGCGCGGGAATTCGACGTCGACGACTGCGCCGATGATCTGAACGATCTTGCCCTGGTTGCTCATCATGTGTCCTCTGGAACTCGCTAGCTGTGTTTTTGTGGGAGCGGCCTGGGCCGCTAGCCTGTTGCAGTCGGGGCACGGGCCCTTCCCACCTTGAATCCATCAAACCGCGGCAGTAACGCCGACGATTTTCGTGTTCTTCTCAAACTGCCGCCGCACCGCCGACGATTTCCGAAATCTCTTGGGTGATCGCGGCCTGCCGGGCCTTGTTGTAGACCAGGTTGAGGGTGTCGATCAGTTTGTTGGCGTTGTCCGAGGCCGACTTCATCGCAACCATGCGCGCGGCATGTTCGGACGCCACGTTCTCCATCACTGCCTGGTACACCAGCGACTCCACGTAGCGGGTCAGCACGTGCTCCAGCACGGCCTGCGCATCGGGTTCGTAGATGTAATCCCAGTCGTGCCGTGCGACTTGGGTCTCCGCAGCCGGCAAAGGCAGCAACTGGTCCATGGACGCACGCTGGACCATGGTGTTGACGAACGCGTTGTAGGACAGGAACACTTTGTCCACCTTGCCGTCGGTATAGGCATCCAGCATCACCTTGATCACGCCGATCAACTGTTCGACGTGCGGGATGTCGCCCAGGTGGGTGACCGAGGCCAGCATGTCGACCTTGATCCGGCGGAAAAAGACAGACGCCTTCTGCCCGATGGTGACCACATCGACTTCAACGCCCTTCTCCTGCCAGGCACGGAACTCGGTCAGCAACTTGCGGAACATGTTGTTGTTCAAACCGCCGGCCAGGCCGCGGTCCGACGAAATGATCACGTAACCGACGCGCTTCACGTCCGCACGCTGCACCAGGTACGGATGTCGGTACTCTGAATTGGCCTGCGCCAGGTGTCCGATCAACTGCTTCATCGCTCGCGCATACGGGCGCGATGCCTTCATCCGCTCCTGCGCCTGGCGGATCTTGGAGGCGGAGACCATTTCAAGCGCGCGCGTCACCTTGCGGGTGTTCTGCACGCTCTTGATCTTGGTTTTGATTTCTCTGCCGCCGGCCATATCGTGTTTCCCGTTTAACGGAGCCTTTCCGCTTGGATTCGAGCGCGGAGCTTGCTCCGCTTGTTCATCAATCACATGTGTCTTAAGCGCGGCGAAGCAAGCTCCGCTCTACAAAGGCATGCCTTTACCAGCTACCGGTGGCCTTCAACTCTTCGATGCCCTTCTTGAAGGAGGCTTCGATGTCGTCGTTCCAGTCGCCGGTGCTGGCCACCGATGTCATCAGCTCGCCCATGGTGTTGGCGAAGTGCGCGTGCAGCGCGGCTTCGAACGCGCCGATCTTGCTGACCGCCACGTCGTCCATATAGCCCTTGTCGACCGCGTAGATCGACAGCGCCTGCTCGGCCACCGACATCGGCGCATATTGCTTCTGCTTCATCAGCTCGGTCACGCGCTGGCCGCGCTCGAGCTGCTTGCGCGTCGTCTCGTCGAGGTCGGAAGCGAACTGCGCGAAGGCCGCCAACTCGCGGTACTGCGCCAGCGCGATACGGATGCCGCCAGACAGCTTCTTCATGATCTTGGTCTGCGCCGCACCACCGACGCGCGACACCGAGATGCCGGCGTTCACGGCCGGGCGGATGCCGGCGTTGAACAGGTCGGTCTCGAGGAAGATCTGGCCATCGGTAATGGAGATGACATTGGTCGGAACGAAGGCGGACACGTCGCCGGCCTGGGTCTCGATGATCGGCAGCGCGGTCAGCGAGCCGGTCTTGCCCTTGACGGCGCCGTCGGTAAACTTCTCGACATACTCTTCGTTCACGCGCGCGGCGCGCGTGAAC
>JBKJTK010000070.1:0-6782 GCA_046590875.1 Chiayiivirga sp. | reverse complement strand
TCAAGCGCTTGGGCGCAGCCGTGCGCTGGCCTGCGCGAGCGCCCCGATCTGGTCCCAGTCGCGCGCCTGCAACGCGGCGGCGGGCACCATCCACGAGCCGCCGACGGTGATCACGTTGGGCAATGCGAGGTAGGCAGGCGCGCGTGCGGCGTCGATGCCGCCGGTGGGACAAAACCGCACTTGGGGAAAGGGACCGGCAAACGCGCGCAGTGCGCCAATGCCGCCCGCGGCTTCCGCCGGGAAGAATTTAAAGCGCCGATGCCCATGCTCCAGTCCGCGCATGATCTCGCTGGCGCTGGCCACCGCCGGAATCCAAGCCAAGGCCGAGCGCGAGGCGGCGACATACAAGGCCTCGGTAGCGCCCGGGGATATGGCGAACGCTGCACCGGCCTCGACCACAGCGGCAAGCGTCGTCGCGTCCAGCACAGTTCCCGCGCCGACCACGGCGGCCGGCACCTCGCGTACGATCGCGCGGATCGCGTCCAGCGCTACCGCGCTGCGCAGGGTGACTTCCAGTACCGGCAAGCCGGCGTCGACCAGCGCCCGCGCCAGCGGAACCGCGTCTTCCAAGCGCTGGATACTCAGTACCGGCAACACCGGCGCCAACCCCAGCAGTTCATCAACACGAGTGGCGCGGGATGCCTCGTTCCACAAATTCATCGGCCGGAGTCCTCGGTGGCCGACGCGCGCAACGCCATGGCGGCGCCGAGCAGGCCGGGATGTGGATGGGTGACGATGTTGATTACGATCGATTCCAGATAGGCCGCGAAGCGGCCCTTGGCCAGGAAGCGCTCGCGAAAAGCACTGCTGCGAAGGAACGCAACGAAGCGCGGCACGATGCCGCCGGCGATCATCACCGTGCGCGCCCCGTGAATCAGCGCGGCGTCGCCCGCGACGCTGCCGAGCACGGCGCAGAATCGCGCGAGCGCGCGGCGCGCATCGTGGTCGCGACCTTCGAGCGCGGCGGCGACGATGGCTTCGGGCCCGCGCAGCGCGATGGTGGGTCCTTCTGGGGGGCCGGTGTCCTCGCCGCGTAGCGCCGCATCGATGTGCGACAGCCCGTCGCCGCAGAGCAAGCGTTCGGTCGACGCGCGTCCGAAGCGCGCGGTGAGCCAGCGTACGATGCGGTGTTCTTCATCGCCCAGTGGCGCAAAGCTGACGTGTCCGCCTTCGGTCTCCACTACCTGCCAGCCGCGCTCCTGCGAACCAACCAGAAGTGCGACGCCGAATCCTGTGCCGGGACCGAGCACCGTCACTGGTCCGCGCAATGCGGCAGCCGCATCGCCGTGCAGGCAGACAAGTTCGTCGGGCTGCAGCGCAGGAACCGCCCAGGCCACCGCACCGAAATCATTCAGCATGCGCAGATCGTCCAGTCCGAGGCGCTGCTGCAGTTCGCGACGACTGAAGGACCAGGCGCGATTAGTGAGCCGGATCTCATCGGTGTTGACCGGACACGCCACGGCGATCGCGGCGTGCCGCGGCGTTCCGTGT
This sequence comes from Chiayiivirga sp., assembly GCA_046590875.1. Lineage (GTDB taxonomy): Bacteria > Pseudomonadota > Gammaproteobacteria > Xanthomonadales > Xanthomonadaceae > JALCLA01. The sequence goes on along the minus strand of JBKJTK010000070.1, from coordinate 5,291 downwards.
ACCTGTGAAAGATAGTGTTCAGCCGCGTGCTGCAGGCTGGCGTAGTCGGCGTTGCGCAGCGACTGCGCCTGCAGCAGTTGCGGCGTCGGCGCCGACAGGTCGGTCAATGCAAAGCGCGCGTTGGTGCCCCCGATGTCGGCGACCAGGGCGAGGGAAGTCATGTGAGAGCAGTTCCAGCGGCCAGTGCCAGTAGACCGGGTAGAGCGCAGCGAAACCCGGGGGCTTTCGTCGCGGCACGTTCCCGGGTTTCGCTGCGCTCTACCCTGGCTACCGATGCCTCTAGAACAAACTGCATGCGCCTTCCTCCGCAGTGCCCGCATTCGCACGCATGAGACCGAACAACTCCCGACCGACACCGTGCTGGTTCCCCGCGAGGTCAACGACTGCGGCACTGCGCGCATTCCACGTGGCCTCATCGAGCTGCACTTCGAGCACACCGGCCTCGGCGTCGATGCGGATCGGATCGCCGTCGCGCAGTTTCGCAATCGCGCCCGCATTCGCAGCTTCGGGCACCACATGAATCGCGGCGAGAATCTTGCCCGACGCGCCCGACATGCGGCCGTCGGTCAGCAGGGCGACGCGCTGGCCGCGGTCCTGCATCACGCCCAGCGTCGGGGTCAGTTTGTGCAACTCCGGCATGCCATTCGCGCGTGGGCCCTGGCCGCGCACCACGGCGACGAAATCGCCCACGAGCTCGCCGGCCTTGAACGCGTCGAGCAAGGCATCCTGCGAATCGAATACACGAGCCGGGGCGAGGATCGCGCGATGCGCAGGCGCGACCGCGGAGACCTTGACCACGGCCCGACCGAGGTTGCCCGTCAGGCGGCGCAGTCCGCCTTCGTTGTCGAACGGCGCGGCAACCGGGCGCAAGACCATCGGATCGAGCGACGCCGCGGGCGGATCGCGCCAGCGCAACGTCAAATCATCCAGATACGGCTCACGCGCCTGCGCATTCAGATCACCGCCGTGCACGCAGCGGATGTCCGGATGCATCAGACCGGCGTCGATCAGCTCGCGGATCGCGAAGCCCAACCCGCCGGCGGCCTGGAAGTGATTCACATCGCTGCTGCCGTTGGGATAGATGCACGCCAGCAGCGGCGTGGCGCGCGACAGCTCGTCAAGATCGTCCCAGTCGATCCGCATCCCGGCGGCGCGCGCAATCGCGACCAGGTGGATGGCGTGGTTGGTCGAGCCGCCAGTGGCGGCCAGGCCGACCATGGCGTTGACGATCGCCTTTTCGTCGAGCGTGTGCGCCAGTGGCGTGTAGTGCTCGCCGAGCGCGGTGATCGCGAGCGCGCGTTCGGTGGCAGCAACCGTCAGCGCGTCGCGCAACGGCGTGCCGGGATTGACGAAGGCCGTGCCCGGCAACATCAACCCCATCACTTCGAGCAGCATCTGGTTCGAGTTCGCGGTGCCGTAAAAGGTGCAGGTGCCTGGGCCGTGATACGACTTCGCTTCCGCCTCCAGCAACTCCTCGCGCGTGGCCTTGCCGTCGGCGTAGCGCTGCCGCACCGCGGCCTTCTCCTTGTTCGGAAGGCCCGAGGTCATCGGTCCCGCAGGAACAAAAATCGTCGGCAGATGGCCAAAACTAAGTGCGCCAATCAATAGCCCCGGCACGATCTTGTCGCACACGCCCAGCAGCAGGGCGGCGTCGAACATCTCGTGCGACAGCGACACCGCGGTCGCGAGCGCGATGGTGTCGCGCGAGAACAGCGACAGCTCCATGCCGATGCGGCCCTGGGTGACGCCGTCGCACATCGCCGGCACGCCGCCGGCCACTTGCGCCGCGCCACCAGCGGCGCGCGCCACGGCCCGGATCAAGCTCGGATAATGCTCCAGCGGCTGGTGCGCGGAGAGCATGTCGTTGTAGGCGGTGACGATGCCGATATTCGCGCCGCGCGCGGCGCGCAGCCCGGGTTTGTCCTCGCCCGAAGCGGCGAAGCCATGCGCGAGATTGCCGCAACTCAGGCGCGCGCGCGCCGGTCCTTGTTCGCGCGCCGCGTCCATTCTCGCCAAGTAGTCGTCGCGCGATCGACGGCTACGTTCGGCAATGCGCGCGGTGACACGTTCGACGCTGGGATGCAGGGCCATCATGGACTCCAATGGATTTCCACCGCCGACGCCGGCGCGTGCAGCAGCGCCGCCACCGGAAGACGAGAGCGATCGGACGCGTCGCGCTGGGCGCGGCGCAGGACGTCGAGTTTTTCGGCACCCGTAAGTGCGAGCAGCACGCAGCGACTATGCAGCAAGCGCGCGAGGGTGAGGCTGATGCGCGGATGCGGGCCGGCCGCCGGCAGGGGATCGGGCGCGATCGCGATCGCAGCCTCCTCAGTCGTCGCATCCAGTGCGCGTGCCAGGGTCGGTGCGCCCGGAAACAGTGAGGCGACGTGCCCGTCTGCCCCCATGCCGAGCAGTGCCGCATCGAACGCCGCCTCGAGCGGTGCCAACTCTGCGTTCGCGTAACTGGCGTCCGGCGCGCCGCTGGGTCGTGGCGGCGCGAGCGCGATCCAGCGCATGCCGTGAGCTACCGAAAATGCGGCCTGCAGTTGACTCAGATTGCAATCGGGATGACTCGCGGCCACCCAACGTTCGTCGCTCGGCAACAGCGTCACGCTGCGCCAGTCGCGCGGCTGCGCGGCGAGACGGCGGAACACCGGTGGCGACGTGCGTCCTCCCGCCAAGGCGAGCACCGCGCGTTGACGCAAGCGCAGCGCCTCGTCCAGCGCCGCGCCCAGGCGTGTCGCCACCGCGGCGGCGAGCGCATCGGCATCGGCGTGGATGATTTCGGTCCAGGCCATATTGGATCTAATCACGCCAACTGTGACCGTGGCGTTCGGTCAGCGTCACCGCGCTGCCCGGACCCCAGGTGCCGGCGGGATAAGGCTTCGGTGCGGCGCCGGATTCCGCCCAGCCCGCGAGGATCGCGTCGACCCACTGCCAGGCCGCTTCGGTTTCGTCGCGCCGCACGAACAGGGTGCCGTTGCCTTCGAGCGCATCCAGATACAGCCGCTCGTAGGCGAGTCGACGCCGATGCGCGGCGAACTCCTGATGCAGATCCAGATCGAGTGCGACCTGGCTTAAGCGCAAGCCGGCGCGGTCGAGACCGGGGGTCTTGTGCATCAGCATCAGCTCGATGCGCTCCTCGGGCTGCAAGCGGATCACCAGCGCGTTCGGCTCCACCCGCGCGCCGGTCTGGGCGAAGATCGAATGCGGCACGGCGCGGAACTGCAGGCAGATCTCGGTGCAGCGGCGCGGCAGGCGCTTGCCGCTGCGCAGGTAGAACGGCACTCCGGACCAGCGCCAGTTGTCGATGTGCGCGCGCAAGGCGACGAAGGTCTCGGTGCGGCTGGCGCGACCGAGTTCGTCGCGATAGCCCGGCACGGCCGCGCCGTCGATCGCGCCCGCGGTGTATTGACCAGCAACGCTCTCGCTGCCGACCTCGTCGCGACCGATCGGGCGCAGCGAACGCAGCACCTTCAACTTTTCGTTGCGCACCGCGCTCGGATCGAAGTGCGAAGGCGGTTCCATCGCGGTCAGGCAGAGCAACTGCAACAGATGATTCTGCAGCATGTCGCGCATCGCGCCGGAGTGGTCGTAGTAATCGCCGCGGCCTTCCACGCCGACGGTCTCGGCCACCGTAATCTGTACTTGTTCAATATGACGCGCGTTCCACAGCGGCTCGAACAGCGCGTTGCCGAAACGCAACGAGATCAGATTCTGCACGCCCTCCTTGCCGAGGTAATGGTCGACCCGGAACACACGCTCCTCGTCGAACACCGCCGCCACGCCGTCATTGATCTGCACCGCGCTGGCCAGATCGTGCCCGATGGGTTTCTCCAACAATACCCGCGTGCCGGGACCCGCCAGATCCTGCGCCCCCAGCGCGCGGCAGATCGGCGCGTACCAGCGCGGCGCGGTGCTGAGGTGGTAGACACGGTCGCCCGCCGGCGCGGCGCGGATCGCCTCGACCAGCGGTGCCAGCGTAGCCGAGTCGTCGATGCTGGCGGCGCGGTAGTCGACCCGCGCCAGCAGGGCGCGCAACGTGGTCTCGTTGCGCTCGGCGGCCGGCACGCGCTGTTCGATGCTCCGCGCCACCAGGCCTCGAAAATCCTCAGCGCTCATCTCGCTGCGCGCGGTGCCGAGTATCTTCAACCGCTCCGGCAGCAGGCCATCGCCTTGCAAGCCGTAAAGCGAGGGCAGCAACATACGCTGGGCGAGATCGCCGGTAGCGCCGAAAATCGTCAGCAGCGAGGCTGCAGGTCCTGACATAGGGGAGCTTCCTGTCGAAGAGCGCAGCGTACCGTGAACCGACTGCGCGGCTATAGATGCATACGAATGCATCCGCGTCCAAGTCCCGTACTGAGCCTAGACCACACTAAGACCAGCCCTACAACCAAGTAGGGCGAACCCCGCGAAGCGGTTTTCACCGCTTCGGCGGCGCGATGGCGCGAAGATGGAAACGCCTGCGGCGATTGCACCCTACGCTCGGCTCCGCAGCGGGGCCACCAGACGTTGCCTAGGAATTTGTCACCTACTCGCGCTGGCTACTACCGGGTATAAAGCACAGTCCGCATACCCGAACCGCCACTTCCGACGATTGTCAGATGCAGCAAGTTGAGATTACGCCACATCGTTCGTTGTCCTGCGACAGGGTGGCGATGGTGGTCATCGACGGTCTCGGTGCCGCGTTGGGTCCACCACGAGGGTCACCTGGGCAACCGCCGCGACTTCGCTGGCGCACTTCACCACGTGATGGCGCGCGGCAACGCACGGCGCGACGGGTAATGTGTCAAAACAAGACCTGACCCCAAAAACATTTGAGAGAGACCAACCAAGTACGACCTGACTTCTCCCTTGGTTCGGGCTCGCGATACCAAGCCGCGGCGCTCAATGCGAGCTTAGCGTCACGATCGTTCTATGCACTGAGTTTGGTGTTTGAGGCGCCAAAGCTCGCAGATAATCTCGAGAAGTGTCAATGCAAGCAATAGGGCAGTGTTTGCGAGTGACGCCCTTCTTGGCGTCGGTCATCGGCGTGGCCGCAGCGCCGTTTGTCCTGGCCGTCTCGATTATGGCTACGGAGGGTCATGCCTCGGTCTTGGTGATTGTTGGCTGCCAAGTCTTGACGGGACTTGTGTTCGAGCTGATCTTGATTCGAGCTCGGACTCCCAGAAGTAAAGAAGAGAGTCTGCTTGTGGCAAAGATGTTCCATCTTGCAAGCGTGACGGCGATTCTCGTCGCGATCGTCGCCGTCGTTTACCCATTCGCGAGGCAAGACATAGATGCGCGAGGCG
>JBKJTK010000457.1:0-14656 GCA_046590875.1 Chiayiivirga sp. | reverse complement strand
TGCCTCTGCACCTGAGCTATGGCGGCACCTTCGACCCGATCCATCACGGCCATCTAGCCGTGGCGCGTTCGGCCGCCGAACAACTCGGGGCGGTGGTGCATCTGGTGCCGAGCGCCGATCCGCCACACCGCGGCCGGCCGGTGGCGAATGCTGCCCAGCGCGTTGAAATGGTGCGGCTGGCCATCGGCGACGATCCGCGGCTGGCGCTCGACACCCGCGAACTGCGGCGGGCAGGCGCTAGTTATACCCTCGACACCTTGGTCGAATTGCGTTCAGAACTCGGCCCGCAGAGGCCGATCGCCTGCCTGATCGGCGCCGACGCGTTCCGCGGACTGCCGTCCTGGCGCGACTGGCGTGAATTGTTCCACTTGGCGCACCTAGTCGCATTAACCCGTCCCGGACACCGGCTCGATGCGCTTCCGGAGGCGCTGGAAGCCGAACTCGTGCCGCGACGGACCGACACGGCGGCGGCCCTGCGCGCGGCACCCGCCGGTGCCGTGCTAGCGCTGGAAGTGCCGGCCTGGGAAGTGTCGTCCACCGAGGTACGCGCCGCCCTTGCGGCGGATAGGTCGCTCGGGCGCTGGGTGCCGTCGTCGGTGCTGGCCTGGATCGCCGAAAACGACGTGTATGCATGAACCGCGGATGGGTCCCAATACTGTTCGGCTAGGCCTTCTGAATTCCGTTCGCCCCCCGATCAAGTCCGGGGCAGGCTCTGAGGTATCGAAGGGCGCAGCCTTGAAGTTTCGGGCTGTTGTGGTTCGATACCTCACCACGAACGGCTCAGGTGAACAGCGTTGGGGTGGGTCCAGCCCCGAACAGCCCTTGCGGCCCTGCTGAAACTGCGTCCATACTGATCCCGGCGATGGCGCGCCGCGCCGTGCCGAACTGAAGCGAGGTCAACCGCGTTTGACTCCACGACCTGCAGTATCCGCCCGCAAAACGCTAAAACCCGCCGCTCCCGCGCCTGACCTTCGAAAGGAGGTTCATCTCGCGCTCGAAGAGCTCAAGGCCCGCGACGTCCGCGAAATCGACGTGCGCGGCAAGACCGGAATCACCGACTACATGGTGATCGCCTCCGGCACCTCCACCCGTCACGTCAAGTCAATAGCCGATGAGGTGATGCGGTTCGCCAAGCGCATGGGCAATCCGCCGATCGGCATCGAAGGCGAACGCGAGGGCGAGTGGGTGCTGGTCGATCTCGGCGATGTCATTGTCCACGTCATGCTGCCGCGCGTGCGCGAGGTCTACGCGCTCGAACGGTTGTGGACGGTAGGCGATGACGCGCCGGAACACATCGCGTCGGAAGCTGTCGCGCACTAGCGCGACGTTTCGACCCGACGTTTTCCGGCATGCAGCCGGCATCAAAGCGCGCCCATGAAAGCGCGTGCGTGGTAGCGCGCCCATGAAAGCCAGGCTGGTGGCGGTAGGTGAGGGCGCGCCGGACTGGGTCTCGTCGGGCTTTGCCGAATACCGCAAGCGGCTTTCGCACTGGCTGCCGCTGGACCTGGTTGAAATCGCACCCGGCCTGCGGGGCAAGGGTCGCGATGCGCATCGCGCGATGCATGACGAGGGTGCCCGCGTGCTGGCCGCGCTACCAAAAAGCGCGCTGGTCGTCACCCTTGACGGCGGCGGCAAGCCCCACAGTTCCGAACAACTCGCGCAACGGCTGGAATTCTGGCGCGCGCAGGGTCGCGATCTCGCGTTTCTAATCGGTGGCCCCGAAGGCCACGCGCCTGCCGTACTTGCTGCCGCACAGGAATCCTGGTCACTAGGACCGCTGACCTTGCCGCATATGTTGGTACGTCTCGTGGTCGCCGAGCAGTTGTATCGCGCGGCCTCGATGTTGGCGAGTCATCCTTATCACCGCGCATGAACGCCGAGTGAGACGCGGCTGATTCCACAACGGAACTCAAACATTCCGCGTTGTTCAGCTTGCTAAACTGCCGCGATGTTGCATCTCGCCTCACAATCGCCGCGTCGTCGCCAATTGTTGGACCAGTTGGGAGTGCGTTTCGGCGTGCTCGAGGTCGACGTGCCCGAGGTGCGCGCCGGGCACGAGCCGCCGGAGGATTATGTCAGCCGGGTGGCGCGCGAAAAAGCCGGTGCGGGGATGTTGCAGGTGTTGGGTTCGCCGGGCGCGGTGGTGCTGGGTGCAGACACTGAAGTGGTGCTGGACGACGAGGTGTTCGGCAAGCCCGCCGATCCCGCTGATGCCGTGGCGATGCTGCGTCGTCTCGCCGGGCGGACGCATCGTACGATCTCGGTGGTGTGGCTGGTGAGCGCCGGCCGCGAAGCGCACGCGGTGAGCGTCTCGGAAGTGCGCTTTACGGCGTTGTCCGACGCGCAGATCGCGGCCTACGTCGAGACCGGTGAGGCCTTCGGCCGCGCCGGTGCCTACGCCATCCAGGGCCGGGCCGCGGCCTTCATCGAACATTTATCGGGCAGCTACACCGGCGTGATGGGCTTGCCGCTGTGCGAGACGGCGCGATTGTTGCGCGAGTTCGGGTTCTGAACCCGCGGTCGGCCTGCAGCTCGTGCGGGCAGTGAATCACATCCATGGATAGGCAAGGCACGGACGGAGCATGTCGGAAGAAATCCTGATCAACGTAACCCCGCGCGAGACCCGCGTCGCGGTGGTCGAGAACGGCATGCTGCAGGAGGTGCACATCGAGCGCACCTCCAAGCGCGGCTACGTCGGCAATATCTACAAGGGCCGCGTGTTGCGGGTGATGCCCGGGATGCAGGCGGCCTTCATCGACGTGGGCTTGGAGCGGGCGGCGTTCCTGCATGCCTCCGACATCATGCGCATCGTTCCGTCCGAGGCCGGTGAGGGCGAAGAACTGTCGACGCTGACCCAGCCCATGTTGACGCTGCCCACACCACCGATCGTGGAACTACTTCGCGACGGACAGGAAATCGTGGTGCAAGTGGTGAAAGACCCGATCGGCACCAAGGGTGCGCGGCTCACCACGCTGCTGAGCATCCCATCGCGCTATCTGGTGCTGCTGCCCTACGGCCGGGTGCTGGGGGTGTCGGCGCGGATTGAGGACGAGGATGAACGCGCGCGCCTCAAGACCACGCTGACCGACATAACTCGCGAGGCGCCGGCGGGTTACATCGTGCGCACCAATGCCGACGGTCAAAGCGTCGAGGCCCTCGCCGAGGATGTGGCCTATCTCGGCAAGGCCTGGCAGGCGATCCTGTCCGCGATCGGGCCGGCGCGGGTGGGTAGTTGCATCTATGAAGATCTGTCGCTGCCGTTGCGCGCATTGCGCGACCTGATGCGGCGCGAGGTGGAAAAAGTGCGGGTGGATTCACGCGAAACCCTGGAGCGAACGCAGCGCTTCGCGGCGCAATTCATGCCTGATTTGGCTGACAGGGTCGAGCATTACCCCGGCGAGCGTCCGATCTTCGATCTTTACGGTGTGGAGGACGAGATCCAGCGCGCGCTGCACAAGCAGGTGCCGCTCAAGTCCGGCGGCTACCTGATCATCGATCAGACCGAGGCCATGACCACCATTGACGTCAACACCGGCGCTTTCCTGGGCCACCGGAATCTGGAGGAAACCGTCTACCGCACCAACCTCGAGGCGGCGCAGGCGGCCGCGCGCCAGCTGCGGCTGCGCAATCTGGGCGGCATCATCATCATTGACTTCATTGACATGACCGATGCCGAGCATCGGCGTCAGGTCATGCGGCAACTGGAAAAAGCGCTGCAACATGACCATGCCAAGACCACGGTCTACGAGTTCTCGCCGTTGGGTCTGGTGGAGATGACGCGCAAGCGCACCACCGAAAGCCTGGAGCGCCAGTTGTGCGAACCCTGCCACACCTGCGGCGGGCGCGGCAGCCTGAAGACCTCGGAGACCGTGTGCTACGAGATTTTCCGCGAGATCACCCGCGCGGTGCGCCAGTTCGACGCCGAGAAACTATTGGTGCTGGCCTCGCCAAAAGTCGTGGCAAAAATCCTCGACGAAGAATCGGCGGCGGTAGCAGAGCTCGAAGAATTCATCGGCAAGACGATCCGCTTCCAGCCCGATGAGCAGTACGCGCAGGAACAGTACGATGTGGTGCTGTTGTAGCTTGAGCGCACATCGGAGCAACTCGTGACCACGCCGTTTCGCCGTCGCGTGCGCCGGGTTCGGCGCGTGTTGGCGTATGGCGTAGCGACGCTATTGATCCTCGCCGCGCTCGCGATCGCGATCATCAACCAGTTCCTGCCGTGGCTCTCGCGCCATCCCGAAGATGTCGCGCAATGGCTGACGCAGCGCGTCGGGCGCCCTGTCGCGCTGGAGCAGGTCGATGCGCGCTGGAGTCGCAGCGGACCTTTGCTGCAGGTGACGGGATTGCGTATCGGTGAGGGCGGGGACGCGCTCGACATCGGGCGCGCCGAGCTGCAGATCCATGCCTATGCCGGTTTCCTGCCGAACTTGCCGCTCACTACCTTGCGGGTGCGTGGGCTGGATCTCGAACTGACTCGCCGCGCCAGCGGCGAATGGAAACTGGAAGGCCTGTCCGCGAATCGCAGCGGCGAAGATTTCGATCTGCGTCAGCTCGATGGTCTGGGCGAGGTGCAGATCGAAGCCGCGCGCCTGCGTTTCCACGACGAGATCAGCACCCGGGTCTGGTCGTTGCGCCGCATCGATGCGCGCTTGCGCACGGTAGGCGCACGCTTCCGTCTCGGTGTCGTGGCGCAGATCGATGATCACGCACCGTTGCAGTTGGTCGCGGAGCTTGATCGAAAGCTACGCGACGGTCAGCTCTGGCTCGGCGGCGAGAATCTCATGCTCGCGCCCTGGCTCGGCGGCACGCCGCTGGCCGGGATCGAGGTGCTGCAGGCCGACGGGGATATCGGCGTGTGGTTGAAGTTTGCCGACCGCCGCCTCGTCAGCGCGCAACTGGAAGCGAATCTCCTGCCGTTGAGTCTGCGCGGCAGCGTTTCAAAGGTGCCTGATGCAAAGTTGCCTGATCCAAAGCCGCCCGGTGCGAACGCGCCCGATGCGGTCGCGATCGATCTGCGCTACGACCTCGATCGAGCCGTCGCATCGCTGCGTTGGCAACGTACCGACGCTGGTTGGCGCGCGGATATCGCGCAGCTCGACTTTGACCTCGGCGCTGCGCGCACCCGCATTGCAGGCGTTCACGTCGAACAGGGCGAGAGGTTGCGACTGCGCGCCAGCGAGCTCGAACTCGGTCCCTTGCTGGCGTTGGCCGCGCTGAGCGACCGCCCGTCGCCCGCGTTGCAGCGCTGGCTGCAGCTTGCCGCGCCGAACGGAAAACTGACCGATCTGGCACTGAACTGGAGCGACGCCGGGGAGTATCGCGCGACCGGGCGCCTGGATCGCCTGGGCTGGAACGCGGTGGGGAAGGTGCCCGGCGTCACAGGCGTCACCGGGACCTTCGATGCCGATGCGGTGGCAGCGACGCTTGCGCTCGCGGCCGGTCAAGTGGAAATCAGTGCACCCGGCGCGCTGCGGGCACCACTGACGCCGAACGTGAGCGGCACGCTGAACGCGTTCGCGCTGCAACCGGGTTGGCGCATCGAGGCGGCGGGCCTGCAGTTTCGTGGCGAAGACTACGGCTTCGCGCTGGATGGCGGCATCGAGCTGCAAGGCGACGGCACGCGTCCGCTGCTCGATCTGCGCGCCGACATCGAGCCGGGTCCGATCACCGCAGCCAAGCGCTTCTGGATCTTGAACAAGATGCCGCCGCAAGCGGTGAAATGGTTGGATGACGCGCTGCTCGGCGGGCGTATCGTGCGCGCGCGCGCGCTGTTGCGCGGCGACGCCGATCACTGGCCGTTCCGCGACCACGAAGGTCGCCTCGAGGCCGAGGTTGAACTGGCCGACACCCAGCTGCGCTATCGCCACGACTGGCCTGACGGCAACGACGTCGCGGGCACCGCGCATTTCATCAACGAGGCCATCGAAATCGATCTCTCCGGCCGCATCCTCGACAACCGCATCGAACGCGTCACCGGCGGCATCGCGCTGCTGAAGGAACCGATCCTGGCGCTGGATGTCACCGGTGGCGGCAGCGGCCCGGCGCTCCTGGCGCTGTTGCGTGCGAGTCCCTTGCAGAAAAGTTATGGCAGTTATCTCGACGGGCTGGAAGTCGGTGGGGAAGGCGCGGTCAAACTTGCGTTGCATCTGCCGCTGAAACCAAGTCTGGGGAGGTCGCGCGTCGATGGCCACGTCGATCTGCAGCGTGCCGACCTGCACGACTCGAAGTGGGACCTGGCCTTCGGTGCTGCCAGTGGGCGCGTGCGTTTCAGCGACAGCGGCTTTTCTGCCGACGAACTCAACGTCGATTTCGCCGACGCGCTCGCCACGCTCAGCATCGCGGTCGGCGGCTACACCTCGGACGAATCGCGCGTGGCCGAGGCCAGCCTGCGCGGGCACTTCGATTCGGATGCGCTGCTCGATCCATATCCGGACCTGCATTGGCTCAAGCCATGGATCGAAGGTGAATCGGACTGGACCTTGCAGCTCAATGTGCCGCGCGACGCGAGCACCAAAGCACCGCAGCGGCTGCGCGTGCGTTCGGATCTGGTCGGTACCGCGCTCAGCTTGCCCGCGCCGCTGCGCAAGGACGCGCCGGATAGAATGGCGCTGGATCTCGGCGTCGACCTGCCGCTGGCGCAAGGCAGCATCGACCTGCGCCTGGGGGAACTGCTGCGTTTGCGCGGACGCTTGCCGCAGGGCGGCTCGTTCAACGGCGTGGCGATGTTCGGCGATGCGCCCGAGGAGGAACCGCCCGCTGTGGGCTTGATCGCGGTTGGTCAGGTGCCGGTGCTGGACGCCGCCGGATGGGCCGCGTTCGCGCTGTCGAGCAGCGGCAGTGGGGCCGGTCTGCAACGCGCCGATATCTACGCCGGCGAACTGGATGTCATGGATCGCGCCTTCGCCGAAACGCGGCTCACTTTCGCCCGCGAAGCCGACGGTGCGCTCGCGCTTGGCTTCGCGGGCGCGGTGCTGCAAGGCTCCGTGCAGATTCCTACCCTCGATATCGCCGCACGAGGAATCACTGCGCGCTTCGAACGCCTGCACTGGCCATCGGAAGCGCCGAGCGCGGCCGCTGCATCCACCAGCGCAAATCCGGCCGCCGTGCCGCCGCTGCATCTGCATATCGAGGATTTCCGTTTCGGCGACGCCGCGCTCGGCGAGACGCGACTGGAAACCTATCCAACCCCGGAAGGCCTGCACGTCGAACGTCTCGACACCACGTCGAAGGACCTCACGATTCGAGCTAGCGGCGACTGGACTTTGATCGACCGGCGCGAACGCTCGAATTTCCATCTCGCCTTCAGCGCGCCGGACCTGGGCGCGATGCTGAAGGCACTCGGGTTCTCGGAACTGATCGAGGGCGGACAGACCCAGGCCGAACTCAAAGCCACCTGGCCGGGAGCGCCCTCCGCGTTCGAGTTGCAGCGCGTCGACGGCACGCTCACTGCGAAAGTCGGAAAAGGTCGGGTGCTGGAAGTGAAACCGGGTGCGGGACGCCTGTTTGGCCTGCTTAGTCTTTCCGAGATTCCGCGCCGGCTGGCGCTGGATTTCAGCGACTTCTTCAAGTCCGGCCTTGCCTTCAACGAGATCACCGGCAGTTTCGTGCTTGACGGCGGCAATGCCACCACCGACGACCTGCGCATCGACGGCCCCGCCGCCGAGATCCGCGTGCGCGGCCGCACCGGCCTCAAGGCCAAGGACTATGACCAGACCATGGAAGTGCTACCGCGACCCGGCAGCATGTTGCCCGCCCTTGGCGCGCTCGCCGCCGGACCCGCGGGCGCCGCACTTGGCGCGGTGGCGCAAGTGGTACTGCAACAACCGCTCGGGCAGATGGCGCGTACGCTGTATCGGGTGCAGGGCAGTTGGGCGGAACCGAAGATCGCGGTGATCGATCGCGGTCCGGCGCGCGTCGGGCGCAATGCGCGACGCGACGAGAGGATCAAGCCGGCACTCCCCGCGCCACTACCGACGCCTGCGGAATCCCTACGCATTCGTTGAAGCGGCGTCATCCGACCCCATCTGAGACAATGCGCCCCTTTCGCCGACGTCCTTGCGACACGGCCTTCGCCAAGAATCCTCTCCGATGACCCAAACCCTCGCCCTTGCCGAATCGCGTCTGCTCGCGCCTGCCGGTCTTGCCCCGCACGATCTGGACCGCGTGTTCTCGCGCCTGTTGACGCCCGGCGTGGATTTCGCCGATCTCTACTTCCAGCATTCGCGCCACGAGAGCTGGTCGATGGAGGACAGCATCGTCAAGGAAGGCACGCATGCGATTGAGCAGGGAGTAGGCGTACGCGCGGTCAGCGGCGAAAAAACCGGCTTCGCGTATTCCGACGAGATCCGTTTACCGGCATTGCTCGAAGCGGCCGGCGCGGCGCGTGCGATCGCGCGCAGCAGCCAGGATGGCAATGGCCAGGGCCTCCGCCTGCGCGAGACGCGAACACTGTACCCGGCGATCGATCCGATCGAGACCCTGGACAGCGAAACCAAGGTCAAGCTGCTGCGCGAGATCGACACTCATCTGCGTGACAAGGATGCGCGCGTGCGCTCGGTGATGGTGAGTCTGGCCGCGGTGATGGACACGGTGCTGATCGCGCGTTCGGATGGCACCCTCGCCGCCGATGTGCGCCCGCTGGTGCGCTTGAACGTGCAGGTAATCGTCGAACACGATGGCCGCCGCGAGCAGGGTTATTCCGGCGGCGGTGGCCGCTACGGTTATCAGGAACTGCTACGCGGCGGTCGCGCCTTCGCCTTCGCCGACGAAGCGCTGCGGCAAGCGCTGGTGAATCTCGATGCGGTCGATGCGCCGGCCGGCAGCATGCCGGTGGTGGTCGGCGCGGGTTGGCCGGGCGTGTTGCTGCATGAAGCCGTTGGCCACGGTCTGGAAGGCGATTTCAACCGCAAGGGCACGTCGACGTATGCGGGTCGCATGGGCGAGCAAGTGGCATCGTCACTGTGCACGATTGTTGATGACGGGACACTACCGGGACGACGGGGTTCGCTCAGCGTCGACGATGAGGGCACGCCGACCCAGTGCACTACGCTGATCGAGAATGGTCGCCTCGTGGGATATTTGCAGGACACACTCAACGCGCGCCTGATGGGCGTGGCACCCACGGGCAACGGGCGGAGAGAGTCCTTCGCGCACCTGCCGATGCCGCGCATGACCAACACCTACATGCTGGCTGGCGAGAGCGATCCCGCGGACATCATCAAGAGCGTGAAGCGCGGCTTGTATGCGGTGAATTTCGGCGGCGGCCAGGTCGACATCACTTCGGGCAAGTTCGTGTTTTCGGCCACCGAGGCGTATCTGATCGAAGACGGCAAGATCACCGCGCCAGTAAAGGGCGCGACCTTGATCGGCAACGGGCCGGAAGCGATGAATCGGGTCAGCATGGTCGGCAATGATCTAGCGCTCGACGAAGGCGTCGGCATCTGCGGCAAGGATGGCCAGAGCGTGCCGGTGGGCGTGGGTCAGCCGACGCTCAAGATCGACGTGATGACGGTGGGTGGGACACGGGCGTGATGGCTGTGGCGGCGCTGCTTTTACTCCCTCCCCTGCGAATGCAGGGGAGGGAGGGGGAGGGGTGCGCTCTGATGCGGATGCCTGTGGCAAGAGCCAACCCCATCCCAACCTTCCCCTGCAAGCAGGGGAAGGAGTTAAAAACGCCCGGGGCTCTCGTCGTCGATGTCGATATGCGAGAGGTCATCACCGCCATCCAGCGCGTCGGATTCCAGCTCGTCGGCCCCTTCCTCGTCGGGTTCGGCCAGCAGCAGTTTCAACTCGCGGAACAATTCGCGATACGCATGCAGCGGCTTGTTCGCCAGACGTTCTTCTTTCGCATTGCGAGCCAATTGGCGAAGGTGCTGGCGGTCGGCGTGCGGGTAGGTGTCGATCAGCTCGGCCAGCGCCGCGTCGCCATCCTCGATCAGGCGCTCGCGCAGCGATTCCAGTCGATGCAATTGCGCGGTTTCGCGCCGCGCATCGGCACGATCGTGTTCAAGCGAGCGGCGGATCGCATCCAGCGTTTCGTCGTCCTCGCGGCGCATGTGCTTGGCGAGAAACTGCAACTGGCGCTTGTGCGCCACGGGCGCGGTGATGCGACGCGAGTCGCGCACGAGTTCGCGCAGTTCATCCGGCATCGGCACCTTGGCCAGCTGCGCATCGGGCAGCGCGACCAGTTTTTCGCCCAGGTCGAACACCGCCAGCGCCTCGCGCCGCTGCTGGCTTCGGCTGGGGCTCAGGAAGTCGCCGCTTTCTTCGTCGCGTCCGCGCATATTTCAATGAATCAGATCAAAACCAAAGGATACGCCAAGTGAGCGCAGCGCTCGACTCCCTCGCCACCGCGACCGCCGCCGACCATAGCCTCGACCGCCTTTCCGAGCTCGCGCGCGACGTGCTCGCGCGCTGCCAGGCGCGCGGCGCCAGCCAGGCCGAGGTTGGCCTCAACGAGGACCGCGGCCTCAGTGTGGGCGTGCGCATGGGCGAGGTCGAGACGATCGAACACACGCGCGACCGTGGCTTGTCGCTGACGGTCTACTTCGGCCAGCGCAAGGCCAGCGCCAGCACCGCGGACCTCGATCCGGATTCGATCGAGACCACGATCGCGCAGGCCTGCGCGATTGCGCGCCACACCGAGGAGGACCCGTATTCCGGTCTCGCCGATCCCGACCGCATGGCGCGCGTCTTTCCCGCCCTCGACCAATGGCATCCCTGGGCGCTGGACGCGGACGCCGCGGTCGAACTGAGCCTGACCTGCGAGCAGGCCGGTCGCGACAGCGACGCGCGCATCGTCAACTCCGACGGCGCCAGCGTGAGCAGTGGGTCGAGCCTCTCCGTCTACGCCAACAGCCACGGTTTCGTCGGACGCGAGCGCAGCACCAGTCACAGCCTGAGCGTGGCGCTGATCGCGGGGGTCGGCGACGCCATGCAACGCGACTACTGGTACAGCGCGGCTTGCAGTGCAGACGATCTGGAAGCGGCCGCAGCCGTTGGAAGACGTGCCGCGGAACGCACGGTCGCCAGGCTCGCGCCGCGCGGCGTCAGCACCGGTTCCTATCCCGTCTTGTTCGCGGCCGAAGTCGCGCGCAGCTTGATCGGACATCTGGTCTCGGCAGTGTCGGGCGGTGCGCTCTACCGACGCGCGAGTTTCCTGCTTGATCACCTTGGCAAGCCGGTGCTTCCTTCCGGTTTTGAAATTGTTGAACGCCCGCATTTGCAGCGCGGACACCGCTCGTCGGCGTTCGATTCCGAAGGCGTGGCCACGCTCGACAATGACCTGGTGCGCGACGGCGTGCTGCAGCGCTACGTGCTTGGCAGCTATTCCGCCCGCAAGCTTGGACTCAGCAGCACCGGCAATGCCGGTGGCATCCATAATCTTGTCGTGAAAACCGGCGTCCAGGATCTCGCCGCACTGATCGCGGGTGTCGACCGCGGCCTGCTCGTCACGGAACTGATGGGTAGCGGCATCAACCTCATCACCGGCGATTATTCGCGTGGAGCCGCCGGGTTCTGGATCGAAAACGGCCAGATCGCGTATCCGGTCGACGAGGTCACTATCGCCGGCAACCTGCGCGAGATGTTCATGGCCATTGAAGCGGTTGGCGCCGACATCGACTCGCGTTCGCACATACTCACCGGTTCGATCCGGCTGGCGCACATGATGGTGGCGGGAGCGGAGTAGGCCCGGGTCACATTGCCGTCGGCCCTCCGTCCATGTTGACAAGCCCCGGACGGCGGCCGACATTGGCCGTCGCTGCGATGCCCATTCACCGGAGACGACAGATGAACGAACCGCTCGAACACGACTCTTCCAATCCCACCCCGATGCCGCCCCCGCCCGCGGCGGATGGCTTGCCGAACAACGAACAAAAACAGTTCGCGATGTTCACCCATCTCTCGGCGTTGACCGGATTCATCATCCCGTTCGGCAATCTGTTGGGGCCGCTGATCTTCTGGCAGATCAAGAAAAACGAGATGCCCTTCGTCGACGACCAGGGCAAGGAAGCACTCAACTTCCAGATCACCGCAACGATCGCCGCAGTTATCTGCGTGATTCTGATGTTCGTGCTGATCGGCTTCGTACTGATCTTCGTGGTCGGCATAGCCTGGCTGGTGCTCACCATCATCGGCGGCATCCGCGCCAACGAAGGGGAGTACTACCGCTACCCGATGACGTTGCGGCTGATCAAGTAACGGCTGACGGCCACGGTGTACCGCAAGGCCCGGCAACGTCGGGCCTTGTCATTTGGCGGGACCGGGTCTAGTACTCCTGCGCGAATCAGTGCCCGCGCGAAACCGCGAAACGGCCGAGGTGGGCGAGTTCCGCGGTATCGGCGTCAAGGCCATCGAGGGCGTGCTGCATGCGCTCGCCCAATTCCGTCAGCAGTGCGCGCGATGCGGCCAGGCCGAGGATCGCCGGATAGGTCGGCTTGTCATTCGCCGCGTCCTTGCCCGCGGTCTTGCCGATCAGTGCGGAATCGCCTTCGACGTCGAGGATATCGTCGCGGATCTGAAAGGCCAGTCCAAGCGCATCGGCGTAATCGTCCAATTGCGAGTGCACGGATTCGGTGACGCTTGCGGTGAACGCGCCCAAGCGCACGGCAGCACGAATCAGGGCACCGGTCTTGGCGGCGTGCATGTGGCGCAGGCCATCGATATCCAGTCGCTGCGCGACGGCGGCGAGATCCAGCGCCTGGCCGCCCACCATGCCGCGCGCGCCACTGGCTTGCGCGAGTGTCCTCACCATCCCGATGCGGATCGCGGGAACAACGCCAGCCTCGCTCAACACTTCGAATGCCAGCGTTTGCAACGCGTCTCCCACGAGGATTGCTGTGGCTTCGTCGAACGCGACGTGCACCGTGGGGCGGCCGCGACGCAGCGAGTCATCGTCCATCGCTGGCAAGTCGTCGTGGACGAGCGAATAGGCGTGGATCAACTCCACGGCCGCCGCAGGCGCATCGAGCGTCGACTCCTCCGCACCGAACGCGGTGCCGGTGGCATAGACCAGCAGCGGGCGCATGCGCTTGCCGCCGCCGAGCACGGCATGTCGCATCGCGGCATGCAGACGTTGCGGGGATTCGGTTTGCGGGGGCAAGGCGCGATCCAGCGCGCGCTCGCAACGGTCGGCCCAGATGCGCCAGCGCGCGCCGGGCTCAGGCCCGGTCATTGAGCGGCGGGGTATCGAATGGTTCGGATTGGTCCGGTTCGAGCGGATCGCTCAGCAGGCGAACGCGCAGTTCGGCTTGATCGAGAGCGGTTTGGCAGTTGCGGTAGAGCGCGACGCCGCGCTCGTAGGCCTGGAGCGAATCATCGAGGGTGAGATCGCCTTTCTCCATGCGCTGCACCAGCTGTTCGAGTTCGTCCAGCGAATGCTCGAAATCGGCGACAACGGAGGGGCTGGTTTCCGGGGGCGGCTGCATGAGCGGGAAGTGTGCCGCTGGCGTTGGCTGGGGTCAATCTGCACGCAGTTGATCGCCAGGCAGCCAGCGCAGTCGCGCGCCGAAGACCATCAGGGTCTGCGCAAAGTGCGGCGTCAGTGCGAAGTCCGCGACGGCGAGCAGTTCGCCGTGCGCGTCAACCAGCAACGGCAGGCGTGAACGTGTCCAGGGCGGGACGCCGAGATCCTGAAGCAGGGTGCGCAGTTCTCTTCTGACGCTTTGCTGTTCGATGCGTTCGCCGCCGCGACGCGGCCGTACCGTGATGGCCTCGATGCCCGTGGCCGGTTCCAGCACGAGCGTGCCGAAACTGTCCGG
This sequence comes from Chiayiivirga sp., assembly GCA_046590875.1. GTDB lineage: Bacteria > Pseudomonadota > Gammaproteobacteria > Xanthomonadales > Xanthomonadaceae > JALCLA01. The sequence continues at coordinate 893 of JBKJTK010000457.1, read as the reverse complement.
CAACCTCAGCGGCGCCTCGCCGTTCCAGACCAGCGACCAATCGGTTGTCGCCGCCGGCAACGGACGCAGCGCGTACAAAGTCTCGCGATGGCGACGCAGCTCCGCGCCGCGCCAGGACAGCAAGGGCGTGGCGTCTTTGCGCGCGTCGAGCAGATCGGGCGCAAGGCGTGACCACACGCCCGGCGGCGGTCGTGGCAGCCCGAGCGCATCGAGCCACTGACCGATCGCCAGACGACGCAGCGCGGGTGCCATGTCCCGCACCGCGCGCAGTGACAGGGTCGCCGGATCGACGCCTTGTGCGACCGCCAGCGCTTGCTGCGCGACGTGCCGCAACAAATCGGATTCCTCGCGCATGCGCGTGGCGGCAGCCGCGATGCGCAGAGTGGCATCGGGCCAGCGCGTGGCGAGCGCGGGCAGGACTGCATGACGCAGATGATTGCGCGCATGCCGCGCATCGGCATTGCTGGGGTCTTCGATCCAGGCCAGGGCGTGTTGCGTCGCGTAGGCACGCAGCTGATCGCGTCCAAGATCAAGCAGCGGCCGCCACAGCCAGCCTTTGCCGAACGGGCGCAGCTTGCGCATCGCGGCCAGGCCTTCGTGTCCCGCGCCGTGCAGCAGTCGGATCAACAGGGTTTCGGCCTGATCGTCGCGATGCTGGGCCACGGCGAGGACACCATCGGCCGGCAGGTGTATCGCGAACGCGGCCTGACGCGCCTTGCGCGCTGCGCCTTCGAGGCCTAGATCCGCGATGTCATTGACCTGCACCCGCACTATTTGCAACGGCAGGTTCAGCGCGGCGCAAAACTGCGCGCAGTGCTCAGCCCAATGCGCGGAGTCCGGATGCAGGCGGTGATCAATGTGGATGGCGCCCAGTTCGCGTTCGCGCGCCGCGG
>JBKJTK010000419.1:0-2531 GCA_046590875.1 Chiayiivirga sp. | reverse complement strand
CCGGCGCGCGCTCACCTACGGCGCCTCAGCCTTCATCCCCAAGCGCAGCGACGTGCCGCGCCTGCGCGAAGCACTGCGCGCCGTGCTCGCCTGCGAGGAGTATCTGCCGCCCGAACTGCGCGCCGCCGTGCTGGCCAACCCCCCCGCCTCCGAAGACGCGCTCACCGCCGCGCGCCTTGCGAGCCTCACCCCGCAACAATTCAAGGTGCTGGTGCGCGTCGCCGAAGGTCAACTCAACAAGCAGATCGCGGATGTGCTCGGCATTTCAGAACGCACCGTGAAAGCGCACCTGAGTGCCTTGTTCGAGAAACTCGGCGTACGCAATCGGACCCAGGCCGGAGTGTTGCTGCGGTCGCTGGAACTCACTGATCCGGCGCGAGTGGTTGCTGGTTGAGCCCGCTTTCGCACCCCTGATGCGCATCGGTACTATTGGAGACATCAACGCATGACGACGAACAAAGTGTCTAACTCGGGTGGCGCGATGCACCGAGGATCCCGCTGGGCCGCACGCGCCCTCCCATCGCTGCTGTTTGGCATCGCCTTGTCGCTTGCCGTTTGCGATCCCGCCAAGTCGGCCGCGCCCACCGCGGTGGCGGAGCAGGAGATTCAGCACCTGCTGGTTTATCTCGGAAAGTCCGGCTGTGAGTTCAATCGCAATGGCGACTGGCATGCCGCGGGCAAGGCCCGCGCCCACCTTGAGCGCAAGCACGCGGCTCTTTTGCGCCGAAAGTGGACCGGTTCGGCGGAGGAATTCATCTCGACCGCCGCCAGCAAGAGTAGCGTGTCGGGCAAGCCGTATCTCGTCAGGTGTGCTAAATCAGGCACAACCCCCAGCAACGTGTGGTTTCGCGCCGAGCTCGTCCGGCATCGGGCCGTTGTGGCAGCCGATCGATAGCTCGCATGATCATCCTCACAACCGAACGCTTGCGGTTACGACAACTGGATGCCGATTCGGGTGCCGATGCCGCGTTCCTCGTCGAGTTGCTGAATCAACGCTCTTTTATCGACAACATTGCCGACCGCGGCGTGCGATCTCCGGATGACGCGATGCGATATATGCGCGAAGGGCCACTCGCAAGCTACGAAAAATTCGGCTTCGGCCTGTGGCTCGTCGAACGCCTTGCTGACGGCACGCCGATCGGCCTGTGCGGCCTGCTGCAACGCGACTATTTCGAACATCCCGACATCGGCTACGCCCTGCTGGATCGCCACAACGGCCACGGTTATGGGTTTGAGGCGGCGGCGGCGACCTTGGCCTGGGGTTGGAATGTTCGTGGCATGACGCGCATCGTCGCCAGCACCGCACCGGATAATCGCGACTCGGTACGGTTGCTGGAGAAGCTCGGGTTTCGCTTCGAGCGGATACTCAAGCTGCCGGCGCATGTCGGTGAAAGTCGCTACTTCGTGATCGACGCGCCGGTTGAAGCCGTCTCCGATTGAATCACGTCGTTGCGGACGGAACGCGTCAACAGCACCCGTGCCATCACCGATTTCAGCGCCAGCGGCTTGAGAGGCTTCTGCAGCAGCAGGCAGCCGGCCGCTTCGATCGCCGCACGGATCACGGGATCGTAGTCGGCGGTGATGATCACGCAAGGCAGACGTAATGCGACGGCGCCGAGGCGCTCGCGCAGCGCGAGGCCGGTGAGTCCCGCGTCCAAGTGGTAGTCGAGCAAGAGTAATTCCACGGGATGCGCAGCGAACGCGGTTTCGGCTTCGTCGAAGGTTCGGGCCGTAAGCACATGGCATTGCCAGGTCTCCAGCAGCGTGCGCATCGCCAGCAACACCGAGGCATCGTTGTCGACCACCAGTACGCGGCTGCGCGGTGCGCTCGGTGCACACTCTACGAGGGTGGTCGCGATTTGCGCGACCGCCGCCGTCCGTGACACTTCGATCGCGAACACGGTGCCGCGGCCTAACTCGGAGCGCAGCGTAAGTGGATGCTGCAACAGGGTCGCCATGCGTTCGGCGATCGCCAAGCCCAGTCCCAGCCCTTGCCCACCACGATCCAGGCGACGGAACTCCTCGAAGATCACCGCACGATCCGCTTCCGCAATGCCCGGCCCGGTGTCCCAGACCTCGATCCGCAAGGCGTCACCGACGCGGCGACAGCCGAGCAACACGCGTCCCCGGACGGTGTAACGCACCGCATTGGCAAGAAAATTCTGCAGCACACGACGCAGCAATTGCGGATCGCTGCGCACCCAGGCGCGACTGGGGACGCAACGCAGTTCCAGCCCTTTCTCGCTCGCCAGCACGCGAAATTCGGCCGCCAGATGCTGCATCACGTCGTCGATGCGAAACGCCTGCACCTGGGGCCGCATGCCGCCCGCATCGAGACGCGAGATGTCGAGCAACTCAGTCAACAGGCCTTCTGCCGACCCGAGCGCGCCATCGATATGACCGACTGCCTCGCGTTGCGGCGCGTGCTCGAGCTGTTGCGCCAGCGCGTGAGTGAACAGGCGCGCGGCATTGAGCGGTTGCGCCAGATCGTGGCTGACCGCAGCGAGAAAACGGGTCTTGGCGCGGTTGGC